>CAYRBX010000168.1:0-1554 GCA_964422695.1 uncultured Dehalococcoidia bacterium | reverse complement strand
TCGTAAGTTCCCGTGCTCGCTCCGGAGGGGACGGCCGCCCTCCCCACGGTTCCGTCTTCAAGAACGATATCGACCTCCACCGTGGGGTTGCCTCTCGAATCGAGGATCTCCCTCGCCTTAACCTGAGAGATCTTCATCTCCTCTTATCGCCCGAAAGGCCTTCTCGACGGCTTCCCGAGAGCCGGAAGCCCGGATTATGGGATCGGAGGCGATCCTCCCTCCCTCGATCTTCCAAGTCCTCAATCCTACAACGGGAATTCCCGCTTTCAGAGCGTAGGCGATCTCCGAAAGCGTTCCGTACTCGCCGTTTATGGCGATCACCGCATGAGCGCTCTTCACTATGATGACGTTCCTCGCCTCCCCCAAGCCGGTGACGATGGGGATTCTCACATAAGGATTGGCCTCTTCCCTTCGCTCCCCGGGGAGGACGCCTATGGTGATCCCCCCTTCCTCCCAAGCCCCCCTGCAGGCGGCCTCCATCACGCCGGTGAGGCCTCCGCAGATGAGAACGGCTCCGCGCCTTGCGATCTCCCTTCCCACCTCCTCGGCGAGCTCCGCCTCCTCGGGAGAGCAATCGCGCCCGCCGACGACGGCGATGAGAACGGGGTTATTTGGCTCTGGGATGCGTCTCCTCGTACACATTTCGAATGTAATCGCTCGTGACATGCGTGTAGATCTGAGTTGATGAGATGCTGGCGTGGCCGAGGAATTCCTGCAATTCTCTCAAATTCATTTTATGACTGTGAAGAAGATGTGTGGCCACGCTGTGCCGGAGCACATGAGGGCTGAGATCCTTCTCCCTTATTCCGGCCATCCTCGCGTAATTCTTTATGAGAAGCCAGACCCCCTGTCTTGTGAGCCTCCTGCCCTGCCGATTGAGGAAGAGCGCCTTCTCCTTCCTATCCTTCGCGAGCTTCGGCCGCGCCTCCCTGAGGTACTCCTCGAGAGCTCCCACGGCCTTCTTGTGTATGGGAATGAAGCGCTGCCTCGCGCCCTTCCCCACGCAGCGAATGTAGCCCTCCTCCAAGTTCACATCATCGAGATCCAAGGAGACGAGCTCGCTCACCCGAAGCCCGCTGGCGTAGAGCAGCTCCAGAATGGCCTTATCTCTCTTCGCCTCGGGCCCGTCCATCTTGCTCGGCTGCTCCAAGAGGAGCAGGATCTCCTCGAGGGTGAGGACTTTCGGGAGGTGCTTTCCGGGCTTGGGGCCTCTCACCTCCTCCGCGGGATTCTCGCTTATCTCCTCCTCTCGATGGAGGAAGGAGAAGAAAGATCTTATCGCCGCGATCTTGCGGGCGATGGAGGCGTCGGAGTACTTCCTCTCCTTGAGGTAGAGGAGGAAGTCCGCGATGCGCTCCCGATCGACCTCGCTCCAATCGGCGATGGCATCTCCGCATTCCCTCTTCAGGAATTCCAGGAATTGAAGGAGGTCGTTCTCGTAAGCGGCGATCGTGTTGCTCGAATACCTCCTCTCCACCTCGAGGAATCGCAGGAATTCCCGAATCCTCTCCTCCATTTCCTCCCCCCTTTGCGCCTCTGACCCCCTCCCCCCCC
>CAYRBX010000167.1:0-1556 GCA_964422695.1 uncultured Dehalococcoidia bacterium | reverse complement strand
GGAAGGTGGTCGTGGCGGATTTGGGGTATCCTGAGCATCTCTGGAGGGATATACAAGTCGAGCTCATCACGCCCGAGGAGGCGGGAGGGCTCCTCCCCCTCCGCCCCAGAGATGCCAATAAAGGGACTTTCGGGCGGGTGCTGGTGATAGCCGGCTCCGAGAATTACATCGGAGCTTGTTACCTCGCCTGCATGGGGGCGGTGAGAGCGGGGGCGGGGCTTGTCACCCTCGCCTGCCCGAGATCCCTCAAGCTCGCTCTGGCCTCCAAGATGGCGGAGCCCACCTACATCCCCCTTCCGGAATCCCGGCCCGGAATCGCGGGGCCGCAGGCGGCCGAAATCCTGCGGGAGTGGATCCCCCGCTACGATGCGCTCGTCGTGGGATGCGGACTGGGACAAGATCCCGGAACCGCGGAGCTCCTCCGGAACCTCCTTTCCGAAGAGCTCCCCCCTCTTGTGATCGATGCCGACGGGCTCAATATCCTCTCGAGATCTCCCGATTGGCCCGAAAGGCTCAAAGCTCCCGCCGTCCTCACCCCTCATCCCGGGGAGATGTCGAGGCTC
Organism: uncultured Dehalococcoidia bacterium; assembly: GCA_964422695.1. Classification (GTDB taxonomy): domain Bacteria; phylum Chloroflexota; class Dehalococcoidia; order SZUA-161; family CAYRBX01; genus CAYRBX01. The sequence goes on along the minus strand of CAYRBX010000167.1, from coordinate 993 downwards.
TCCGGCCTCTCCATTTCGGAAATTCAGAAGGAGAGAATTGAAGTCGCTCGGGAATACGCTCGGAAATGGGGGAAGGTCGTGGTGCTGAAAGGGGCTTGCACCGTGATCGCCTCTCCCGACGGGAGGGCGAGGGTATCGCCCGTGGCGACGGCCGCTCTGGCCACGGGGGGGACGGGGGATGTGCTCGCCGGGATCATAGGGGCGCTCCTCGCGCAGAAGCTCGATCCCTTCGATGCGGCCTCCTGCGGGGTTTACCTTCACGGGCGGGCCGGGGAGATCTTGGAGGAGGAGATGGGAGATGCGGGCTCGGCCGCTTCGGATCTCCTCCCCCTCATCCCCCGGGTCATTCGCGAGCTCAAAAGCCTCTCGGGCCGGAGCCGACATTCCCCTCTTGAAGGAGGATGAAGATGGAGTTCCGAACGAGATTAACCGAGCTCCTCGGAACGCGATATCCCGTAATTCAGGGAGCTCTGAACTGGCTCTCCCGCGCGGAGCTCGTGGCGGCCGTATCCGAAGCCGGGGGATTGGGAACGCTCGCCGCCTCCATGTTCCCCGATCCGGAGGCCTTGAGGGAGGAGATAAGGAAGGTGCGGGAGCTCACCCGAAAGCCGTTTTCGGTGAACCTCACCATCCCTCTCATCCCCGAGGACAGGCTTTGGAAATTCATAGATGTGCTCCTCGAGGAGGGGGTTCCGGTGATCGAGACGGCGGGGAGGAATCCCGCTCCTTACATCGGGAGGCTTCGCGAGGGAGGAGCCAAGATCCTCCACAAGGTGGCGAGAGTTCGAGATGCGATAGCGGCGGAGAGGCTGGGCGTGGATGCGATCGAGGTGGTAGGTTATGAGACCGGCGGCCTTCCCGGAGCCGAGGATGTCACCACCTTCGTGCGCATCCCCATCGTGACCAGCAGGGTGAGGGTGCCGGTGGCGGCCGGGGGAGGCATCGGGGATGCGAGGGGATTTGTGGCGGCTCTCGCCTTGGGAGCGGAGGGGG
>CAYRBX010000166.1:0-1676 GCA_964422695.1 uncultured Dehalococcoidia bacterium | reverse complement strand
GGGAGGGGGAGGGCGGAAGCAGGATCTTCGTATCGAAGAGCTCGTTGAGGACCAAAGCGCCTTCGGGAAGCTCTCCTTCAGGATCGAGGGGATCGGAGGTTATGAGCATGCGGAGCGCAAGATCCTCAAGCTCCTCATCGAGGGAGCTCATTATGGTGAGGGAGAGCGGATAGCTTTCTCCCTCGTAGACTTCGGGCTTCCTCTCCCACATGGAGGAGGTGATGAAGAGATCTCCGGCCTTCCTGGGGAGGGAGAGCTCGGGGAAGAGCTCCAAGGTGGAGGTGGAGAAGATGCGCTCCTCGCCGCTCAAAGCTCCCTCCACCCTCACCTTCCCCTCGATGGGAGGATCGAGAACCCGGATGAAGAACGCCTTCCTTATCTTGTGCTCCTCTCCCTCCGGATCGGCGAACCTTCCGGAGAGCACGATCCTCCCCTCGAAGAGGCAGGGCTCCGCGGGGCTGAGAGCATCGAGATCCAAGGTGAAGAAGACGGGGAGGGCTTCTCCGGGCTCAAGCTCTCCGAGGTAAAGCTCGCTTCCGCCGTTTCCGAGCTTCAGAGCCCCTTCGGGGATGGGGAGGATGGGAAGCTCGCCCCAAGCTTCATGCTCGGGCCCCTCAACCCTCGCTTCAAGATCGCAGATGGCGATCTCGGGGTGCGGATTCTTTACGAGAATCCGATCGGAGATGGAGCCCTTCTGCTCCTTGAGCGAGTACTCGAAGGCCGGAAAGTCCAGAAGCAGATCGGGCTCCTCAAATTCGGATCTTGCGAGGATCTTGAGGGCGGGGTTGGCCTCCGGATCGGCCGCAAGATCAACCCCCTCCTCCGCGCCTCTCCTCGGCCTCATCGAGGAGAGATCCCAGATGTATTCGACGGGCTTCTCCTCCAGCACGAATTCCGCCCTCTGAGGCTCGTCGAGAGCGGGGAAGAGGGTTAAGGTCGTCGCGAGGTCCTTGTGGAACGGAGCTTCGATGAGGAGGAGATAGGTTCCGGTGGGAATCTCCGAGAGGACGGCCCTCCCCTCCTCATCGGCGGAAGCCCGGAAGGAGGGCTTCTCCCCGCCCGCCTCCTCAAATCCCCTCACCCCACCGAACGACAGGGGCTCGAGGAAGATCAGAGCGATCGAAGCTCCGGCTACCGGCTCTCCGGACTCATCCTTCACGCAGATCTCGAGGGTGCCCTTGTCGGCATCGAGCACCCGAACTTCTATCCTGAGGACGGCATCTCCGGCGTTGCTGTGAATCTCTATCTCATCTCGATACACCCCCTCCCTCACATCTTCGGGAGGCGATACGGTGATCGCGATCCTCCCGGCCTCCTCGGAGCCCGGCGGGAGCTCCTCGGGGAGATCGGCGGAGATCAAAATCCACGGGATCCTCGGCTTTGTGATCTCAAGATCCCTGAGGGGAGCCGTTCCCTTATTCGCGATGAATGTGGTTTGGGAGTACACGCCTCCGGGAAGGAGCGAGATGTCGATCGCGAGGGGATCCGCTCCGGGGATGAGGGTGTAGAAGTCGTATTCGGGAGCGGAGGGCAGGATCCTCACCGGAATGCGGGCGTAAATCCCGAAGCCCTCTCTCGTTGTTATATCGAGGAGCAATCTCACCTGTTCGATATCGCAATCCGGAGCGACGGAGATCTTGATCCCAAAGCTCGTCTCCTCTCCCGGAGCAAGATCC
>CAYRBX010000165.1:0-1709 GCA_964422695.1 uncultured Dehalococcoidia bacterium | reverse complement strand
CTCCCGCAGTAAAAAGCAGAAAGCTCCTCCCCTTCAAGCACGAAGGAAGCCAGGTTCTGAAAGATGAAATCGGGAGGAAGGAGGATTCTCCCGAGTTCCCCTCTTCGCACTTCGGCTTCAAGATCCTCAAAAGAGAGAGATTCATCGAGCCGGAAGGGGCCTACCTTCTTTCGAACAAGCTCCACAAGATATCCCCCGCAGCCGAGCTTCGCGCCGAGATCGTGAGCGAGCGAGCGGATGTAAACCCCCTTCCCGCACTCCACCTCCAATCGGAGGAAGGGGGGCTTCCACTCCTTCACATCCAATCGGCGGATCTCGACCGGCCGGGGATCGCGGGGCACCTCCTTTCCCGCGCGAGCAAGCTTATAAAGGGGGATTCCGCCTCTCTTCTTGGCGCTGTAGGGAGGGGGGATTTGAAGGAAGGTTCCCCTGAAGGATGATAGAGCCTCTTCGATCCTCCGGAGATCCACCCCGCTTACATCGCCTTCATACACCACCTCCCCCTCGGCATCATAAGTGGTCGTGGCCTTCCCCAGCTCGATCGTGGCCTCATAGGTCTTGGGGAGATCGGCGATGTATTCCATAAGGCGGGTGGCCCTTCCCACGAGGATCGGGAGGACGCCCGCGGCCAGAGGATCCAAAGTCCCCCCGTGGCCCACCCTCCTCTCGCCGAGGATCTCCCTTATCCTCTCGACGGCCTCATGAGAGGTCATTCCGCGGGGTTTTCGGAGGTTGATGAATCCGAAGGCTCCTCCTCCCACCTCTCCCTCTCCTCGGCCGCTATCCTATCCAGAAGCGAAAGGAGCCTCTCGGCCCTATCCAAGCTGTCGTCCTCCACGAAGTGAAGCTCCGGAATTCGCTTGAGCACCACCTTCCTTCCGAGCTCGTGCCGCAGGAAGCCCGAAGCTCCCCTGAGGGTTTTCAGAACCTCCTTCCTCTTCTCCTCATCGCCCATAATGCTCACGTAAACTTTGGCGTGCCTCAGATCGGGGGTCGGAACGATCTTGGTGATGCTTATAAGGCCGCTTATCCTGGGATCTCTCATCTCACGTCTCAAAAGCTCGCTCAGCTCCTCCTGAAGCAAACGCCCTATCCTCTCCTTCCTCCTCTCCCACTTCTCCGACATCGCCTCTTCCCTCCGAAGGACGCCCGGAAGCTCGAAAAGAGGAAAGCCTCTCTGCGGCCTATCCGGGGGAGAAGAGAGCTTCAGAGCATCTTAACGCCTATCTCGCCCCTCTTGTACAGGAGGCGAAGGCATTTGGTGCAGATCTTCACCCTCTTTCTCCTCCCGTCCGGCATGGGAAGGCGGAGGCGGTGGATGTTGGGCTTCCACACGCGTTTGGTGCGATGCTTGGAGTAGCTCACATTATGGCCGAATTGAACGCTTTTCCCGCAGATCTCGCACTTCATTTCCGCGCTTCCCGGCTTTGTGTTATCCTTTCCTTAAGGATTTCCGATACCTCAGCTCAAGGATATCAGAGGGGAAGCCCTCCCGCAAGGCCGGAAGGGAGATGGGGCTCTCCCGGGAACAGCTCAGGAGGATTCTGGAACTTGAGGCGAGCAGGGGCTTTGCGGATAAAGCGGTTCTCGGGGGGATGGACAAATTCCTCCGCCGCTGGAGGTCGGAGATCCAAAAGCTCCTGAACGAAGATGCCGAATCCCTGCTCGATATCTCCTACGCTTCCCTCTCCTCGGATGAGCGCAGGAGA
>CAYRBX010000164.1:0-1766 GCA_964422695.1 uncultured Dehalococcoidia bacterium | reverse complement strand
GAGGGAAGGGAGGTAGCGCCGCCTTATCGGGATCTTGGCTTCATCGCAAAGGGGTTTGAGATACTGCGTTCCGTTCTCATATTCGACTTCGTAAAGGGAGGGCACATAAACCCCCTCTATGAGGGCGAGCTCTCTCAAAAGCTCCTCCTTGCTCCCTCCCCTCCTCTTCCACTTCCTGTAAACATCTATGATCTCCAGGAGGACCTCCTCCCCCTCTCCGATCACCACGAGATCGAAGAAGGGGGCGATGGGCTCGGGGTTGAGGACGCCGCTTCCTCCGGCTATGACCAGAGGGTGATCCTCCCTTCGATCTCGAGCGAGCAAAGGCACTCCCGAGAGATCGAGGATCTCCGGGATGTTGGTGTAGGTGAGCTCGTAGCTCAGCGAGAATCCCAAGATGTCGAAATCCCTCAAAGGCCGGCGGGACTCCAAACTGAAGAGGAGCTTTCCCGAAGCTCTGAGCTCCCGCGCCATATCGAGCCAGGGAGCGAAAGCCCTCTCCGCCAGAACCCCCGGAATTCGGTTCAAGAGCTCGTAGAGGATGAAGATCGCGAGAGTGGACATCCCTATCTCGTAGAGATCGGGGTAGATGAGAGCGAACCTCACCTCGGCTTCATTCCAATCCTTGACGATGCTGTTCCACTCCCCGCCGATGTATCGGCCGGGCTTCCTCACCCGACGCAGCAATTCCTCAAGATCCGTCATCCCGAAAGCTCAGGCCCTCTCGGAGTAAACGGGAGTGCACCAGCTCAGGTACTTCTCCCTCTCCCCCCGGATCACCTCCAAGTAGAGCTTCTGAAGCTTGTGAGTTATCTCCCCCCTCCTTCCGGTTCCGATCTTGTGATGATCTATCTCCACCACCGGAGTGACATATGCGGCGGTTCCGGTGAGAAAGCACTCATCGGCCATGTAGAGCTCGGCGCGGGAGATCCTCCTCTCCTCCACCTCCAGCCCGAGCTCCTCTCTCGCCAGCTTTATGATCGTATCCCTCGTGATCCCCACCAAGATGTCGTCGTAAGGAGGAGGAGTGATGAGCTTTCCATTCATCACTATGAAGATGTTCTCCCCGCTCCCCTCGCTCACATATCCGTCTTTGGTGAGCATTATAGCCTCATCGAAGCCCTTCATGAAAGCTTCGGTTTTGGCGAGAGCGCTGTTCACGTAAAGTCCCGTGATCTTAGCCTGAGGAGGGATCATATTCGCTTCGACGCGACGCCAGGAGGAGATCATACACCTCACGCCCCTCTCCAAATCCAAGTAAGGAGGGAAGGGGATCACGAAGATGAGGAAATCATCTTCGAGATTGTGAAGCCGAACCCCTATGGCCTCGGAGCTCTTGTAGGCGAGAGGGCGGATGTAAACGCCCTCCTTGTAGCCGGATCTCCGCACGAGCTCCACCGTGAGCCGGCAGAGCTCCTCAAGCTCGAAGGGCAGGTTTATGTTGAGGATCTTGCAGCTTTGAAAGAGGCGCTTGTAATGATCCTCCACCCGGAAGAGGTACAATTCCTGCTTCCTCTCATTCCACTCCCCTCGAATCCCCTCAAAGCAGGCGGTGCCGTAGAGGAAGGCATGGGTCATGATGCTCATCTTCGCTTCGGAGAGGGGCACGAATTTTCCCTTGAAGAAAGCCAGAGGAGGCATACCGCCACCAAGTATAGTAAGAGATGAGGAGGGCGGCAAGCTATACTTTCTGTAGATGAAGGCCATCGACTTTCACACTCACATCTTCCCTCCGGAGGTGAGGGAGAGGAGGGAGGAGCTTTTGA
>CAYRBX010000163.1:0-1770 GCA_964422695.1 uncultured Dehalococcoidia bacterium | reverse complement strand
CTCCTCTTCTTCCCCTCCCCTCTCCCCGAAGAGCTCGAAAGCTCTGGGGGAGGGGAAGAAGAGGAGGCTCGTCCTCCCGGGCCCCCTCCCTCCTCTCATCGCATATTCGGAGCTCACAAAGCCCTTCCCCTCCAGCACCTTCAACATGTCGTAAGCCGCGAGAGCGCTCACCCCGAGCCTCTCGGCGATCTCCGAATAGTGAAAGGGACGCCCGATCTCCTCGTAGAACTCCAAGATCCTCTTCAGGAAATCCCTCTGCCTTCCCGTAAGCTTCACTCCTTCTTCTCAAGACGCCGCACGAGATCATCCAGAGCGGAGCGAGCCGCGAGGAGCAGCTCCCGCGCGGCCGATCTCAAATGCTCCCTCGCCTCCTCCGTGACGACCTCCGGAACTCTGAGCTCAAACCTGTAGGTCTCATATCCATCTCCCCTCTCCCTCTTGATCTCGAAAAGCCTTCCCCTGAGCACGCCTCTCACCTCCAAAAAATTTAATAAAACCAAAATTTCCAATAAATAAAGGTGATGCGAAGGCGAGGAGATGTCAAGCGCGAGAGGAGGTCTTGGGGGAGATGACGAGGCGCGAGGATACGAAATCGATCTCCTTTATCTCTCCCTCTATGATCTTCTCCTCGCCGAAGAGGGTTTGGAGGAAGATCTTCCCCCCTTCTGTTCGAAGGGAGGAGATCTCGCTCAGGATGAGACGGGGCTCCTCCTCTTCTTGGAAGAAGGCTTTGGCGAGGCACATGAGCTCCTCCTCATCTCAATTTCCTCAGGGCCTCTTCGAGGAGGAGGTTCGCCTCCTCCATGCGCTCTATGCTTCGAGCCAAAAGCTCCGCCACCTCCCGATCTTCTCTGAGCTTCTCCCTCCACTCCTTTATCTCCTCTATATGCTCCCGATTGTGCTTCACCCAGTAGTCGAGAAGAGCTTGAAGCCTTTCCCTCATCTTCGATCCCTCGCCTCTAAAATACAACGATCTGCACTTCGCCTTCAATTTCTGTAAGTTTTTAAGGGAGGGTTTATGGGGAGGAAGCGAAAGCTTGAGAGGGTGGTTGAAAATTGGGGGAGGATTCATAATGCTATCATCGGCGAGCTCGTCAGAGCTTTCGGGCGCGAGAAGGTGCTTCCCCTGTTCGCCGCCGAGCTTCGCAATTACGGGATAAAGATGGGAAGGGAGATGGGGCTTGAGATCCGAAGGAAAGACGCCCGGGGGATCGCAAGAGCTCTCATCCGCCTTGAGAAGATCTACGGGATGAGGGGGAAGATCTTGGAGCAAGATGAGGATAAGGTGAGAAGGCAGATCACCCGCTGCCCTTGGTCTTCCTTCTTCTTCTCCGAGAGCTGCAAAGCCCTTCTCCCCTGGAAGGAGGGGATCGTCGAGGGGATGAATCCCGAATACGAATTCAGGATGATCAAGATGAAGACGAAAGGAGATACGGTGTGCCTCTGGGAGATAATCAGGCGCTCCCCCAACCTCCGGGAGGGAGGGGAAGGTGGATCGTGAGTTCTTCGATATGTTCTTCGATCCTCGGAGCATCGCGGTGGTGGGGGCCACGGAGAACGTCGGGAAGTGGGGATTTTACGTCATGCAATCGCTCCTTGAGGCGAGAGAGGGAAGGGCGATCTTCCCGGTGAACAGGAGGGGAGGGAGCTTGTTCGGCCTCCATGCCCTCCGAAGCCTTGCGGAACTTCCCCATCCTGTGGATCTCGCCGTCATCGTGGTTCCCGCTCCTCGGGTGAGGGAGGTGGTGAGAGAGGGGGAGGGGAAGGTTC
>CAYRBX010000162.1:0-1777 GCA_964422695.1 uncultured Dehalococcoidia bacterium | reverse complement strand
CTCTTCCTCGGGGGAGAGGGGGGGAAGGGGGAGAGGCTCCCCCTCGGATTCCGGATGAGATCGGAGGACCCTCACCCTCTCCTCCCTGGCGATTCCCGCATCGATGAGAGATCGGATGGTCTTCCCGGAGATGCCGAGCTCTCTTCTGAGCTCCCCGAAGGTGAAGGGGCGGGAGGGATCTTGGAGGAGAAAGCTCAAAAGCTTTCGGCGCGCCGGAGCCCTCCCCTCCATCTCCGCGAGGAGCTTTCGGGCTTCCTCGGGGGGAATGGCGAGCTTCAGAGCTTGAGCGTATTTGGGCTTCACCTTGGGGGCTTCCGGCCGCCTCGAGATCTCGATGAGCCCCTTCTCCCAAAGCTCCCTCAAGGCCTCCTCGACCTTCGCCTGAGGCCACCTCCTCCTGATCTCCTCGATCTCCACCTCCTTCCGTCGCCTTATGAACCTGAAGATCTCAAGGAGGAGGGGGCTCAGGGAGGCGAGAACGGATTTGGGAGGGGTGGCGATGTACCTTGCGAGATTGAGCATCCTCCGCTCGAATCCGGGGGGCAGCATGAGGGAGAGAGCTTGAAAGGGGGTGCAGAGGTAATCGCGAACGAGCCAGCGGGCGAGCTCCAAGCCGTGAGGAGGGAGGAGGGAGCTCTCGCTCAGGAAATCCGCTATGGGCTTCACTTCGAGATCGGGCCTTGGGGGGGAATCCCTTATCTCCAAGATGATCCCCTGAACGAGCTCATCCCCGTAAGGAGCCCAGACCGCCTGCCCCTCCTCGGCTCTCGCATCGGGCGGAAGCGAGTACCATGCCGTTCCGATCTTGCGAGAGGGGACATTGAGGGCCACCTTCGCGAATTTCATCTCCTCTCATGATAAGGAGAGAGCTCATGCGGGCTTCAGCTTCGCGCGCACCTGCTTCGGGCTGAGGCCTCTCAGGAAGTAGAGCCGAGCTCTCCTCACCTTAGCTCTCCTTACGATCTCAATGCTCTCGATGAGAGGCGAGTAGAGGAAGAGAGTCCACTCGACGCCCACTCCTCCCAAAACCCTTCGGATGGTGAAGGTCGTTCCGGGGCCGTTGCGATGAATTCGGAGCACTATCCCCTCTATGGTCTGAACCCTCTCCCTCTTTCCCTTCTCATCCTCCTCCTTCACTTTGATCCTCACGCGAACCGTATCGCCCGGCCTTATCTCGGGGAGATCGGCTCTCGGCTCAAATCCTATGAGCTTGTTGACATCCATGGCCCTCTTCCTCCTTCATCGCTTTCATTATAAACTCCCTCTCCTCGGGGGAGAGGGAGGCCGGATCGAGGAGATCGGGCCGCCTCTTGAGGGTTCTGAGAAGCGCCTGCCTTCGGCGCCATCTGGCGATCTCGGCGTGATTTCCCGAAAGCAGGATTTCGGGAACCTCAAGCCCCCGGAAGTTCCTCGGCCTCGTGTACTGGGGGTATTCCAGAAGCCCCATCGCGAAGGAATCCTCCCTCACGGCCTCATCGTCGAGCACTCCCGGAACGTATCTCGTCACCGCGTCGACGATCACCATGGCGGCGAGCTCCCCTCCGGTGAGGATGTAATCGCCGATGCTTATCTCATCGGTCGCCAGAGCCTCCCTCACCCTCTCATCCACACCTTCGTAATGCCCGCATATCAATATTATCTCCTTCTTCCGGGAGAGCTCCTCGGCCACCCGCCAGTTGAAGAGCCTCCCCTGAGGGGAGAGGAGGATTACCGGAATCTCCCCCTTCTCCTCCCCCTTCCCCTCCAAGATCGCCTCGACGGCGGCGAAGATGGGCTC
>CAYRBX010000161.1:0-1840 GCA_964422695.1 uncultured Dehalococcoidia bacterium | reverse complement strand
ACCCCTCTTACTTCTTCGAAATCAAGCCCGAGATACCTCTCCACCAGCTCCTTGAGGTAAGCTTCGGGATCGAGATCCCTGAAGAGATCGGGATAGAGGATCTTGGCCACATAGCAAACGCCCACATTTTCGAACACCCCTCCGAGTATATCCCTCGAGAGTATGTAAACCCGGCCCTCCCTCACGGCTTTGATCCGATCGAAGCCGGGCCTCTCCATTATCTCCCTTCTCATCTCCTCAAAGGGCTCGGTTTCCCTCCTCCCGAATCCCCCCTGATATTCGGCGCCCATCGGGTACTTCAGGATCACATCCGGGTTTTGCTCCACCACCCACTCGGGATCGACCTCCGGGCTTCTCCCCTCAAGCCCGGCGGAGATGTTTATCCCTCCCGCGAGGGTGATGAGCTCGTGCAAAGTGGAGCCTTTGGAGGCGGTCACATACGGCCGCTGGCTTGTTTCCGGATACACCCTCACCCTCTCATCCTCGCTCAGCCCCTCCACCCTCCTCTTCACCTCCTCGAGCTTCCCGAACCAGAAATCGGCGAATTCCCTCGCCTCCTCCTCCCGATCGAAGATCTTCCCCAGAAGCTCCAAGGTCTTCCTGAAGTTCTCGATCTTGAAGTCCAAGGCCACCACCTTTATCCCCGCGGGCTTGAGCTTCTCCTCGATCTCGGTGCGCTTCAAGGTCGTCGTCGTGGCGAGGACGAGCTCCGGCTCAAGATCCACGATCTTCTCGTAATCCAATTTGATAAAATGCCGGCCGACGATCTCCTTCTCCTCAAGCTCGGGAAGGAGCTTTCCGTATTGTCTGATCGTGAAGGCATCCGTGCCGATTATTCGTTCAAGGTCTATCCCGAGGCATCTCATGGCGATGGGTATCTGACTGTAGAGGGTGACGACCTTCTCGGGGTTTTGGCGGAGCTCCACAGTTCTTCCCGCAAGATCCGTGATGGTGATGAGCTTCTCCGGCGCCGGGCCCGCCTCCCTCTTCACGCAGCCCGGCCCCAAGATCAGAGCCGCGACGACGAGCGCCAGCAGGATCGCCCGAAATCCTCTCATCTTGAACCTCCTCGCTTTTTGATCGCCTCCGAAACCGCCTCGAGCACCGCTTTCCCCGCCCGAACGCTGAGCTCCGAATGCCCCTTGAGCCTCTCCACCTTCTCCCCCCTCCCGGAGACGATCATCACCTCATCCGTTCCCGTTCCGGTCGCCTGAAGCTCCCGATTATAGGCGCTTCGGACGCCGAGCTCCCTCAGGGCCTCCGCCTTCGCTTCGGTTACGGTGATGAGCAAGTTGGCCATGGCGGCCGGGGAGAGCTCGGCGCGCGAGAAGAGGAAGATGTTGATGGTGCCGTAAGATCTCCTCCGAAGGTCGACATCCCTCCCCGCGCAGCGCGCGTTCATCGTGTCGGCGGTGGCGAAGGCGAGCACCTCCCCCTCATCTCGGAAGGCGCCTTCCTCCACATCCGCTCCCGTGAAGAGAAGGGAGGCCGAATCCGGCGAGAGCCCCAAGGACTCGTACACGCCCCTGAAGAACTCCTCGGGATGCGAGTGCACGAAATCCCAACCCTCCGGAGGGCAGGAGTTCTCCCCCACCACCTCCGCCTCCCGGAATCCCTCCCGCGTGCTCAGCACCTTCCTCCTCTCCGGCAGGAAGAAGGCCAGGGTCTTGAGGGGTATTCCCCGAAGCTCGTGATGGAAGAGCACGATCGCGATCCCCTCAAAGCTTACATCCATCCTCCTCTCCGCAAGCATTCCGCCTCCCGGATCCTCCCGAGAAGCGAGGAGAGGCTCTCGCAGTAAACAAGCCTTGAGGCGAGAGGCCCCCACAGCCTCCCGCCC
>CAYRBX010000160.1:0-1845 GCA_964422695.1 uncultured Dehalococcoidia bacterium | reverse complement strand
CTTTCTTACAGCGGGCATTACTATCAGGGGGTGATCGACAACCCCGCAAACCCCTACGACCGCCCCGACGGCTTCGGGATCGAGCCCTCGGAGGGGCCGGTGGAGATCGCCGATACCGTGGCCGAGCACAACAAAGGCGATGGGATCGATTCCAAAGCCCGGAACACTTACATTCACAATTGCATCGTGGCCAACAACTCCTGCGACGGAATAAAGCTCTGGGGTCGCGACGGCAGGATCGAGAACTGCCTCATCTACGGAACGGGAGATGGAGTTGGAGGGCCTTCTCCCTGGGCGGGAATCGTGATCGATCAGGTGGAAGATCCCGGCGCTTATTTCGAGATCGTCAACACCACCGTTCACGACAACCCCGAGAGGGAAGCATACATGATGTACGTTCAGTATCCTCCGAGCAGCACTCCCATCACCCTTGTCATGCGGAACACCATCGTGGCCGGCGGAGGAGGGCCTGTTTACATCGGCGATGCGGTCGACTTCACCGCCGCTCACTGCCTCTTCCACCGTCCTGAGGGCGACGTTCAGATTCATGCGAACGGCAGGGATTACACGGCGGCCCAGATAGAGGCGGGCGAGCTCGGCCCCGGCAATCTCTCCCGAGATCCCCTCTTTGCGTCTCCCGCCTGGGGCGCGGAGGGGGATTACCACCTTCAGCCCGGAAGCCCTGCGATCGACGCCGGAACCTGCGAGGGGGCTCCGAACATCGATCTTGAATACGCTCCTCGCCCTCAGGGGGAGGAGTGTGATATCGGAGCTTATGAGAGCAGCGCCGCGAGGATGCAGCAGAGAGGCCGGCGTTTTAAATTAAGTTGAGAGAGCGAGAAGCTCGAAGGAGAGAGTTTGGTGCCCCGAGCTTCTCTTCTCCTCATTCCGCTTCTCCTCTTCCCTCTCCTCTTCCCCTCCTCCCCTCCTCATTCTCTTGAGATCGAGGAGATCTTGAATGAGGTATCTCAAATTCGGAACCTCGATCCCCTGCGGGAGATCCCCACGAGATTCATCTCCAGAGAGGAGCTCGTGCGGGAGGTGGAGGAGTGGTTTTCGGGAATCTCTCAAGATGAGTGGAAGTTCACATATCTGGCTTTCAGAGCTCTCCACCTCCTTCCCCGGGATATGGAAGTCGAAGACCTCAAGGAGGCGATTCATGAATTTTACGGCGGGAGGATTCTGGGCTACTACGATCCGGAGGCCGGAGAGATCGTGATCGTTCAGGATGAGGGGGAGGATGAGGAGCTTGCCGGAACGCTCGCACATGAGCTCGCTCACGCTCTCGCTCATCAGCATTTCCCGAAGGCCTTTTGTGATTTCGATCTCACCGATCGGGTCATGGCGGTGAACGCGTTGCTTGAAGGAGATGCCATCATCGTTGAGAGCTTGTGGGAGGAATCCCGCCCTTCGGCTTCGATTTTCCTCCCCCCGATTCCCGTCGCCCTGAAAGCCCGATCTCCCGCTTCGAATTCGACGGATATCCCCGATGGAGTGGCCCTCTTCCTCTACTTCCCCTATCTTGAGGGGCCGAATTTCGTTCGATATCTCCTCGATGAAGGAGGTTGGGAGAAGGTGAACGAGGCTTATCGGAATCTCCCCCGAAGCACCGAGCAGATCCTCCATCCCCGAAAATATGGGGTGGAGGAGCCGGAGGATGCCGACCTTCGTCTTGAAATACCTCCGGGGTGGAGGGCTCTCGGCGAGGGGGACAGGCTCGGGGAATTCTCCTTGGGGCTCATGTTCTGGAACGGAGGGGTGAGGCCTGAGGGGGCGCTTCCTTATTCCTCCCCCCTCTCCTCGGGCTGGGCGTGGGATGAGTTCTGGGCTCTGGAGGGGGAGGGA
>CAYRBX010000159.1:0-1852 GCA_964422695.1 uncultured Dehalococcoidia bacterium | reverse complement strand
GGGGAACTTTATGAGAAGATCTTGGAGAATTCGCAAATAGGGATTTATATCGTGCAGGACGGCAGATTCGTTTACGTGAATCCGCAATTTGAGAAATACACCGGCTACAGCCTCGAGGAGCTCAGAGGGCGGAGATCTCTGGATCTCGTTCATCCCGAAGATCGGGAGATGGTGAGGGAGAACGCGATAAAAATGCTCAAGGGCTTGAGGGATGAGCCCTACGAATACAGGAGCATAAGGAAAGATGGGAAGATAAGCTGGGTGATGGAGAGGGTAACTTCTATTGAGTTCGGAGGAAGAAGGGCGGTTCTGGGAAGCTATATGGATATAACCGAGAGGAAGGCGCTTGAGGAATCCCTTCACGAAATGCACAGAAGGCTCGATCTCCTGATAAACAACATTCAGGATGTCATCTTCACGATCGACCCTCAATATAATTTCGTCTTCCTGAACAGAGCGGCCGAGGAGCTCTCGGGATATTCGCTTGAGGAGCTCTATCGAATGAAGATGCAAGAGCTTCTCGCCCCGGAGTACATTCCCCTCTTCGGGGAGAGAGCGGAGGAGATCCTCGCCGGAAGGAGAGAGGAGGATCTCCTCGAGGCGGAGATCTCGCGCAGAGATGGAGGGAGGCGGAGGATCGAGATCGCCCTGAATGCGCTGCGAGATAAAGGCGGCAGGATCATCGGCCTTCAGGGGGTGGCCAGAGATCTCACCCCTCAATACAGCTTCGAGAGCGAGATGATCCGGCGCTACCACAATATGGCCGTGATCTGCGATACGGCCCTGTCGATGTCCGGAGCGAAAAGCCCGGAGGAGATACTGCAGTGGGAGCTTGAGAAGCTTCTGGAGTTCATGAGCATGCCGGCCGGAGCGCTGGCTTTGTTTGAGAGAGGGAGGTTGTGCGCTTTCATTTCGAAGGGCATTCCGCCTCAGATGAGGAGGGCGGCGGAGAGGCCGGAGAACTGGAAGGCTACGGCGAGAGAGGTCGTGATGGAGGGGCTTTCCGCTTTCGTCGAGAATATGGAGCTCGATCCGAGGTGGAGCTCTGAGGATCTCGCCTTGGGGTTCAGATCTTTCGCCGCCGTTCCTGTGAGAGCGGGGCGCGAGATCTCCGGAATCCTCCTCCTTCTGGATCGAAAGCCCAGGGTTTTCTCATCTTGGGAGAGGAGGTTTCTTGAGGTTTCGGGAATTTACATGGGGATCTCGATCGCATCTTTGATGCTCATGGAGAGGGCGATGAGAGCCGAAACCTTGGAGGAGCTCGAGGAGATGCGATCTCGCCTCATCGGAGATCTATCACATGCTCTGAAAACCCCTCTCACCGTGATAAAAGGCTACATCACCTCTCTGCTTCAGGAGGATGTGAAATGGGATGAGGAGACGCGAAGGGAATTCCTTCAAATAGCCAATAGAGAGGTCGATAAGCTCTCCGGAATGATAGAGAGGATCCTTTACGCCGCAAGGCTCGAAAGCGGAGCTATCGAGTTCAGGAAGAGGAAAGCGGATTTGGGAAGGCTCATAAAGCAAATCGAAGGCGAGCTCAAAGCGCTCGCGCGCCATCATCCTCTGGAGCTCCGAATGCCCGAGCCTCTCCCCTCCGTGGAGATCGATGAGGAGAGGATAGCGGAGGTGATCTCGGAGCTCGTGAAGAACGCAAGCGATTGCTCCCCGGAGGGAGCTCCCATAGCGATAGAGGTGGAGGTCGGGGGGAGCGAGCTCATCGTGAGCGTTGAGGATAAAGGGGAGGGGATTCCTCCCGAAGAGCAGGAGAAGGTCTTCGAGAGGTTTTATCGAAGCCGGAAGAAAGGAGAGGGGGTGGGGTTGGGGCTTTCCATCTGCAAGAAGGTAGTAG
>CAYRBX010000158.1:0-1880 GCA_964422695.1 uncultured Dehalococcoidia bacterium | reverse complement strand
GAGTGGGGGATCATGAGGAGCATTTCCCCTCAGATCCGGCGGAGATCCCCAAGATCGAGGAGCCGAAGTTCAGAGGGGAGGCCGGAACTCGCTGCTCGAGGGAGGGGAGCGTTACGGTGATCGATCATCCGAGGGGAATTCAGATATCGCATGTTCCGGCCAAAAGCGAAGCCAAAGATCTGGATCTCTACAATTCGTGCATCTCCGCGATCCTTCAGGGGAAAAAGCCCCCCTTGAAGCTCGGGAGGGGAGATCTTCAGGTGAGGGTGCGGAGGACGAAGGTTCAAACCCTCTGGGTTCTCATTCTGGATTCAAGCGGGAGCATGTCCGTCGGGAGGAGGATAAGCGCGGCGAAGGGGATCGCTCAGAAGCTCTGCGAGGACGGATATGTGAGGAAATCGAAGATGGCCTTCATTCTCGCAAGAGGCCAGAGGGCCGAGCTCCTCGTCCCCCCCACGAGGAACTACGAGCGGGTCTTCGAGATGATAGAAGCCGTTCCCACCGGAGGGAGAACGCCTCTGAGCTCGGCTCTCTATGAGCTCCTCCTCCTCTCCGAGAGGGAGAAGATGAGAGATCGAAGCCTTAAGGTGAGGGCGTTTCTCGTGACCGACGGGAGGGCGAACATCTCCCTCTTCGGAAAGCCGATAAGGGAGGAGCTCGCGGAGCTCCTCCGCGCCCTCAGGAAGGAGGATGTGGAGCTTACGGTCTTCAGCGCCGACGGGGGGCTGAGCCCGGGCATCTCCTACATTCAGCTCTTCGCGGAGCAGGGAGCGAGGATCATAAGGGCGTGAGGAGGTGAGAGGATGAAGCGGAAGATATGGCTTGTGCTCGGCTTGATCTCGGCCTTCGCGCTCATCTTGGGCGCTCTTTGCCCCAAAGCCCCCGCCGGAAAGACGGTGAAGATCACGGATTCCCTGGGAAGGGAGGTCGAAGTTCCGGAGAACCCCCAAAAGGTCGTGGTCTTGAATTCGGATGCGGGAGAGGCGATGGTCATCTTGGGGCTTGAGCGGAGAGTTGTGGGGATCACCGATTCGATCAAAAAGGAGGGGATGCTCCGGCAGATCATCGACAAGCCCTCGGTCGGAAGGGCTTTCGCGCCCAATATCGAGAAGATACTGGAGCTTCAGCCGGACATCGTGATCACCTACGGGAAATGGCCCAAGCCCGAAAAGCTTGAGGAGAAGCTCGCCGGAACGGGGATCGCGGTCGTCCGGCTCGACTTCTACAAGCCTCAAACCTTCGAGAGGGATCTCCGGGAGCTTTCGAAGATCTTCGGAGCTGAGGAGAGAGCCGAGAGCTTCCTGCGCTGGCGAGCGGCCGTGCTCAAAAAGGTTGAGGAGAGAACGGGGGAGATAGAGAGGAAGGTGAAGGTCTTCCCGAGATCGGCCGATCCGAATCGAGCTTGGAAGACCTACGGCGTCGGCTCCTTGACTCATGAGAGCATAACCCTCGCCGGGGGCTACAACATCTCATCGGAGCTTGAAGGAGCTTACCCCACCGCCTCTCCCGAGTGGGTTGTGGAGCAGAATCCGGATGTGGTGATCCTCTGCGATTACCGGAGGGCCGGCTACACCCTCGAGGATCCCCAAAAGCTTGCAGAGCTTGTGGAGGAGGCCGAGAAGGTAGAGGGGCTTAAGGAGACGAAAGCCGTTCGGGAGGGGAGAGTATACCTCATCGCCAACGACCTTCTGGGCGGAAGCCAGACCTTCATCGGCGTTCTGTACCTCGCGAAGTGGTTCTATCCGGAGAAGTTCGAAGATATAAGCCCGGAGGAGGTGCACCGGGAGTACTTCGAGCGCTGGCTCCGCATACCCTACAAGGGGCTCTGGGTTTATCCCTATGAAGGAGGCAGGTGGGTATCACCTCTCAAGGTAGAGGTG
>CAYRBX010000157.1:0-1966 GCA_964422695.1 uncultured Dehalococcoidia bacterium | reverse complement strand
CCCCTATCTCCCTTCCTCTGAACCGAACGGGGACGGAAAGCCCCTCTCCCTCTTCGATCTCATCTCCGAAGGCCGCCGAGAAGGAGGGGAATTCCATTCGCACTCGAAACCCCTCCCTCCGGAAGGCATCGAGGAGCTTCGAAAGCTCCTTCTCCGGAAGGAAGGAGAGCTCCCTCACTTCAATAGGCTGCATAGTAATAGTAGTCTAAAGCTCTGAATATGCGAAGGCAAGAAAGGCCCGCGAAGGCCGCAAAAGCCAGGGAGCCGCAGAGAAGCCCGACGGCGCCGTACTCGTAGCCGAAAAGGCGCGAAAGTGGCGCTCCGACGCAGAAGTCCAAAGCGAGTGCCAAAAGAAGCCCCCTGAGAGCCGGCTGGGGGCGGGAGAGGGAGAAGAGGAACATCACGCTCAAGAGCCCCAAGGCGAGAAGCCCGTAGCTTATAGCCCCGAAGATGAAGGCGAATTTGAGCTCGGGAGCCGTGAATATGGCCGCAAGGCCCGGCTCTCTCAAAAACCTCAGGAGGCGGGGGAGGAGGAAGGCCGCGCCCGCCCCGCTGAGCGCGGCGATTCCCAAGACCATTAAATTCTGATTCCTGAAGAAGCGCAGGAAGCTTCCGATGTATTCCTGAAGATCAAAGCCCGAGGCTTTCTTCTGAGATGAGATGAGAGAGGAGGAGAAGGCGTTCGTGCTGTATTCGATGGCGGCGACGCTGAAGATGAAGACGAGAAGAGCCCAATCCATCCCGAGCTCGTATTCCGGACGGAACCAGATGAGCTCCCCCTCCGGAGTTCGAGCGCTCCAAGCGATCAATCTATCAAGGAAGAGGAGGAGGAAGTAGAGGGTTCCGTAGCAGAAGTAAGGGCCGAGATCTCCCAGGAGGAGGCGAAAGCTCACGGGAGGGGAGAGCTTGAATTTCTCCGGAGCCCTTCGAGCTTGGCGCCTCAGGACAACATATCCCCACAGGAAGGCGATGAGATCGGCGATCGCAAGGCCTATGGAATGAGCGCAGAGCATTCCGAGCTCGGTATGCTTCATGATGAGGTAAACGGGAAGGAGGGGGAGGGAGATCGCGAGGAGAACCGCCCCCCTCCTCTCGAGCATGTAGAGAATGGAGAGCAGAAGCCAGAGCTCGGAGAGCAGGAAGTAATAGGGGAGCATCATGCGAACTTGAGAGAGGGGGAAGAGCTTGAAGCGGAGGTTCGCCAAAACCCAAAGCTCCCCGAGGAGCGCCACAAGGAGGCTCCCGTAGCCCAAAAGAGAGTAGCAGATCCTGCAAGCCGAAATGTAATCCCCCTGATAAACGTAAAACCTCCCCCTCCTCCCGATGGCCTGAACGAACCCTCCGGTGACGATGAAGCTCGCTATCGTTCCCAAAGCCACGGCGGCGGCCGTCTCCCTCGTGAAGATCTCCCAAGCCCAGAGGGAGAGGTGAAGGAAGATGATGGCGAGGATTTGAATCATCATGGGCATGGCGAAGAGAAGGCCTCGAAAGTAAAGGCGGAGGAAATCGAAAACCTTTCCGGCGGGGCTTTCGGCGGAGGGCGCGGGAAGATCGGCTCTCGCCCTCTTCAAAGCCAGAGGGTAAATCCTCTCGGAGAGCTCGAAGAGATCCCTCCTTCCGAATTTCTCCCTCGCGTCCTCATCTCTCAACCCCGCGCTCTCCAGAAAGGCGGCCACCGACCACTTATCAAGCGGCCTTCCGATCTCGGAGGCCACCGCTTCGGCGAGCTCCTCCTCGCTCCTCGCCCTTCGGATGTCAGCCGGCGCCCTTGCGGCGCCTTCTCTCCTGGGCCCACCTCTCATAGCTCTCCCGATAGAGGCGAAGCATCGTATCGGTGCGAAAGAGAGCGAGAACCCTCTCCCTCGCCCTCCTCCCCAGGGAGAGCCTGAGCTCATGATCCGAGAGGAGCTCGGCGACGGCCCTGCCCAGAGCCTCCGGATCTCTGGGAGGCACCACTATCCCCGCA
>CAYRBX010000156.1:0-1967 GCA_964422695.1 uncultured Dehalococcoidia bacterium | reverse complement strand
CTCCTCCACCCTCCTCCTCGCCTCCTCCCCCCTCCGTCCCTTCAGGCCGAAGGCGATGTTATCTCGAACCGAAAGATGAGGGAAGAGCATGTAATCCTGGAAGACGAAGCCCACCTTCCTCCTCTCGGGGGGAAGGCGGGTCGCCTCCCTCCCGTTTATGAAGATCCTCCCCTCCTTGAGGGGAAGGAGCCCGGCGATGGCCTCGAGCAGCACCGTCTTCCCCGCTCCCGTCGGCCCCAAGATCACGAAGTACTCCCCTCTTCCGACCTCGAAATTCACCTCCGAGAGCTCGAAATCCCCCAATCTCACCCGAAGCCCCTCGACCTTGATCATCTCCTCCCTCCCCAGAGCCGCGCCGCGAGGAAGATCCCGAGGCAGGCGATGATGATCCAGAAGGCCACGGGACCGGCCGCCTCAAGCCCCCCGCTCGCGAACCTATCCCAGAGGAGCACCGGAGCCGTCATGGGGTGGTAGGCCAAGATCACCACGGCGCCGAACTCGCTTATCCCCCTCGCCCACATGAGGATCGCTCCGGAGAGTATGTGCCTTCGGGCCAGAGGGAGGGAGATCTCGAAAAATGTCCTCCAGGGGGAGGCCCCCAGAGTTCTCGCGGCCTTCTCGAGCCTGGGATCCACGCTTCCGAAACCATCTCTCGCCGCGCTCACCAAGAAGGGAATGCTCACGAAGAGCATGGCCGCGACGATTCCGGGGAAAGCCCCCACAAAGCTTATTCCCGCCGAATGAAAGGCCTTCCCCAAGAGGAATTTCCTCCCGAAGACGAAGAGCAGAGCTATTCCCGCCGCCGAGTGGGGAATGGCCATCGGGAGGTCCACAAGCCCCTCCACGAACCTCTTTCCGGGGAAATCGGATCTCGCGAGCACATATCCGAGGGGAACCCCCAGAAGCAATCCTATTCCCGTGGCCGCAAGAGCCCCCAAGATCGAAAGCCTTATCGCCTCCCTCACCGCCGGATCCCAGAAAGCCTCCCTGATCCCCTCGGGGCTTGAGGAGAGGAGGAGCTTCAAGATGGGGAGGGCGATGAAGAGGAGGATGAGACCTCCCAGCACGGAGAAGAGGAGGCGGAGCCCTTCTCCCCTCATGAGATGATGATCACCTCTCCCGTCTTCTCGGTTCTGTAACCCCCGAGGCTCTCTATCCTCCTTCTCATCTCGAGAGAGCAGAGCTCCTCGAAAAGCGCTTCAAAAGCCCTCTCCTTGAGGCTTTCGGCGGGAAGGATGAGATCATACCTCTCCCACAGGATCGGAATGAAATCAAGTCCGAACATCAAAGCCGCGGCTCTTATTCCCATTCCCGCATCGGCCGCCCCTCCGGCGACCGCCGCCGCCACCTCAAGATGCGTTGAGAGCTCCATCTCATATCCTTCAAACGGCTTCATCCCCATCTTCCGAAGCTCCAAATCCAAGATGATCCTCGTCCCGCATCCCCTCCTCCTTCCGGCGAAGATCACATCCTCCCTCCCGAGATCCGCGAGTCCCGAAATTCCCTTGGGATTTCCCTTCCTCACCATAAGCCCCTGCTCCCTTAAGCCGAGATTGACGAGGGCCATCTCCCTTCCCGGAAAGAGCATCTTCACATACGAGATATTGAAGGCGCCCGTTTCGGGATCCGGAAGATGCGCTCCCGAAATCCTCGCCCTCCCCTCTTCGAGCATGAAGAGGCCCCTCAGGCTCCCCACGAAGAGGGCATCGAAGGGGAGGCGGAGTTTCGCGCAGGCTCTCATCCGCAGGAGCTCCAAGGCGAGATCATGGCTTCCGGCGAAGAACACACATTCCTTCGCTCTCTCCCTCCCTCTTCCCCCCAGCACAACTTCGAAGAGCTCCAAAAGTTCCTCGGCCGAAAAGCCCAAATCCAAACCCCTCCTCCCCACCTCTCGAAGCTCTTCCAAAAACCCCTTTCTCAATCTCTCCTCCACAACAAAAGTCCCTCTCTTGGGCTTCGCCTCCACC
>CAYRBX010000155.1:0-1982 GCA_964422695.1 uncultured Dehalococcoidia bacterium | reverse complement strand
GGGGAGGATTTGGGGTTTGGGGTTTTTGAAACGGCTTCTCCCTGAGGCGATGGGGGAGGGCGAGCTCCATCGCCCTCTCGAGATCCTCAAGCGAGACCTTCCTCCTCCCCTCAAGGGCGGCGATCGCCTTCGCGGTCTTGACGCAAGCTATCTCGGCGCGATTGGTCTTTATCCCGAGCTTTATCACCGTATCGGTGAGGAGCTTGAGGAGCTCCTCTCCCATCTCCACTTCGGGGAGGAGCTCTCTCGCCCGGAGCACCTTCTCGGTGAGCTCCCTCTCCTTGCTCCTGAATTTCTCCCAGAAGCCCGCGGGATCTCTGTGAAACTCCTCAACTCTCCTCACGATCTCCATCCTCTCCTCCGGGTTCATGGGAGCGGAGATCTCAACGCAAAGGCCGAATCTATCCAAGATCTGAGGCCGGAGCTCCCCCTCCTCCGGATTCATGCTTCCTATGAGGATGAACCTCGCGGGATGCCTGAAGGAGATCCCCTCCCTCTCTATCACATTCCATCCCGTCGCCGCCGCATCCAGAAGCGAGTCGGCGATGTAATCGTCGAGCAAATTCACCTCATCTATGTAGAGGATGTTCCTGTTGGCTTCGGCGAGCACTCCGGGCTGCAGCGCCCTCCTCCCCTCCCTCAGGAAATCCTCCACATTTATCGTCCCCACGAGCCTGTCCACGGTGATGCTCAGGGGGAGATCCACGACCTTCATCTCCCGAACGGCGATCTCATGCCTCTCCTCCTTCCTGCACGCATCGCACATCTCGAGGGGGTTTCTGGGATTGCAATTGAAGGGACATCCCCTCACCACCTCTATCTCGGGGAGGATGTTCGCCAGAGCCCGAACGAGGGTCGTCTTCCCCGTCCCCTTATCCCCTCTCAGCAACACTCCGCCTATGAGGGGGTTTACGGCCGCGCATAAAAGGGCGAGCTTCGCCTTCTCCTGCCCGACGACGGCCGAGAAGGGGAAGAATCTTATCTCATAATTCCTCTCGCCCTCTCCCATAGCTTCAAAACCCCCAAAAGATGCTCCCTCCAGTGCTCGTCATCTTCCGGCGTGAGGATATCGATGCTTCCTCCCTGAACCTCCCCCTCTCCCAAGCCCTCCTCCAGAATGCCCTCGACCTCCGAATAAGCCTCCCTGAGCTTCTCCAAGAGCTCCTCATCCGTCCTCCACAATCCCCTCTCGTAAGCTTCGAATAGCCTCCTCCCTATCTCCTCCAAAGCGTAAGGGTTATGCTCCAGAAACCACCTTCGCATCTCCTCGTTCAGAACGTATTTCCTTGCTATCTCATCGAATATCCAGTCCTCAACGCATTTCGCCGTAGCCTCCCAGCCGTAGAGATGGAGGATCTTCTTCGAGAATTCCGCCGCCCCTCTGTATCCGTGTTTTTTCATCTCCTCAACCCAGAGATCGTTGAGGAGCTTTGTTCTCGCAACCCTCTCGACTTCAAGCTTTATATCCACGATCTCGGTCTTCGTTATATCTCTCGTATCGACCTGAACTATATCCGTGTTCTTTCCCGTGAGGGCATCCACGGCGTTCTTAAATCCGCCGTGATAAGCGAAGTAACAGCAGCAATTGGTGAGATCGTGCTCATCGCTTACATGATTTCTCGTCACAAGATCCACGTTCTTGAGATTGCAGATGAGAGCATCGTGCGCTTCGATTCCGAAGGAATCCCTTCCGTAACCGTAGCCCGACCACTGCACCCACACGCGGGCGAGATCCTCATCGCTCCTCCACCCCGAGGATTCGACGGCCAGATTCACACCCGCCCCGTAAGCGCCGGGAGGAGCTCCGAACACCCGAAGCCTCGCCGCCCTCCTCGCCTCCTCGATCCCCCTTCCAAGCTCTACGAGCTTTTGAATCGATTCAAGATAATGCTTTCGAACGAAATTCGCTTCCGGAGGCTCATCCAGAGCGACCACCTTCTCCACGGCCTCATCTATGAGGTAGATGTAATTGGGGAGGGTAT
>CAYRBX010000154.1:0-1991 GCA_964422695.1 uncultured Dehalococcoidia bacterium | reverse complement strand
GGGGGATCTTCGGCCTCGGAGATGGAAGCCCTCCGAGCTTGAGGTTAAAATTCTCCTTGGCATCTCCACCCGCAGGGGGATTTTTGAGAACAAGGAGGGCTTCTCTCCCTCATGCCCGCGCGGAGGAGAGCGGGGCGGAGCTCTCCCTATCCCTCAGGATATTCCTGATCATCCTCTCGATCCTCCTCCCCCTCTGGCTTCGCTTTGCTCTGCTTGAGCAAAGCCCTTTCAACTGGTTCCTCACCTTCGCTTGGGGGCTTTACGCTCCCGTCGTCGTAATGGAGCTTCTGGGGCTCTTCTCGGGGGGGATCCGAACGCCCAATCCCGGAACATCCCGGAAGCTCGTGATATTCAACATAACATCAATAGCTTCGAAGGAGGTCTTCTCCTCCCTCGTGAAGGTGATAGATTCATGCCTCCTTCACGCCCCCCGCTACCTCCCCAACTTCAGGGTGGATGTGGTGGTGGATGAGGGGGCCGAGTGCTTGGAGGAGCTTCGGAGGAGGTACGCCCACAAGCCCTGCGTCAATTTGATCGTGGTGCCGAAGGCCTTCCGCACCCCCAAGGGGACGAAGTTCAAAGCTCGGGCCAATCACTTCGCCGTCCTCGTGAGGAGGGAGAGGGGGGAGAATCGAGATGATTGCTGGATCTACTACCTCGATGACGACAGCATCGTGGGAGAGGACACGATAAGGGGGATCGCCAAATTCGTGGAGGAGGGGAGGAAATTGCTGGGCCAGGGGGTGCTCCTCTTCCGGAGGGGGGGATCGAGGCTTGCGCACATCTGCGATATGCTCCGGACGATGGTGGATCTGGGGGCCTTCCGCTTCTTCACCGGAAGGCTGGGGATGCCTCTCGCCGGACTTCACGGAGAGCACCTCCTTATAAGATCCGATGTGGCGGATGAGATCGGATGGGATTTCGGGGAGGGGGCGCTGACGGAGGATTGCGAGTTCGCGGCGAGGTTCGTGAAGAAGTACGGAGGGAGGGCGGGATTCCTCCCCTGCTGCGTTCGCGCTCAATCCCCGAAGGCCGTCTCGCATCTCTGGAGGCAGAGGGCTCGATGGTGGTGGGGCACGATCTCCCTCCTCCTCTCAAGGGAATGCCCTCATCTCATGAGGCTTGTCCTCGGGCTTCGCGTGGCCTCCTGGTCTCTGAGCTTCTTCGTTCACCCCTTCGTCCTCATCCCCCTCATCCTCCTCCTCCGGCTCCTCACCGGAAACCTCCTCATCCCCACGGTCGCACATGAAGCGGGAGCGGTGCTCATCGTGCTCAACCTCTCCTACACCGTTTACGCCTACATTCAGGGCCTGCTCCTCAACGAAAGGCCGCCCGATCCCAAAAGGCGCCTTGAGATCTACCTCTCCTGCTCGGCTCTCGCCCTCCTGCTCACGTTCATCGAGGGGCTCGCCGTCCCCTACGCTCTTGCAAGATACGATCGAAGGAAATTCGAGGTGATCCCCAAGGAAGGATGAAGCGCTTGCGGGCTTTCGATCTCTTCCGAAGAGGGGAGATCTTCTGGAGCCCGGCGGCCGCCTTCCTCTTCTACCACTCCGTGATCTCCTCTTTTTCCTTGGCGAAATTCCCCTCCTTCTCCCTCGCCCTCCTCCCCCTCATCTTCCGCCTCTCCTCCAAACGAAGCTCCCTCAAAACCCCCTTCACCATTCCCATCCTCCTCATCCTCGGGGGAGGGGCGATCGGGCTTTCCGTATCCTCGAATAAGGCTTTGAGCCTCGACGCCTTCCTCTCCCTCCTCTGCTGCATCTCCCTCTTCTTCATGCTTCAGGATCGCATAGAGAGCGAAAGGCCCATGAAGGCGGCCTTGGGCTTCTTCTGCGCTCCGGCTATTCTGGCCCTTATCCTCCGCCTTGGGGGAGGGCCGGGCTTCCTGCGGGACATCCCCTATTTTGAGCGGTGGGCGAAGACCTCCACCATCTTGATCTCAAGCTCTTGGATTTCGGGCTTTCTGGCCTTGGGTTTGGGAATAGGGG
>CAYRBX010000153.1:0-2033 GCA_964422695.1 uncultured Dehalococcoidia bacterium | reverse complement strand
GCCATAGGCCGTGCCCCGTTCATGGAGGTCACTACGGCGATTCTCGTCGGTCGTCCTCGATCTTTCATCTTGCTCTTCCCTCCCCCTTGCTTATCTCCCGAAACCCCGTGATCACGAATACCGGATTTAAGGCCTTGAAGAGGGTGAGATCGGCCAAAGCCTTGCTTCGAGCCACATTCACGAGGGCGATTTCGACCTCAAACCCCCTCCTCCTGAGGCCCTCCGCCGCCGCGCTCATGCTCTCAAGGGTGGCGGCATTTATCACGATGCGCCCTCCCGGCTTCAGCCTCCGGCACACGACATCCAGTATCTCCTCCATCCTCCCCCCGCTTCCCCCGATGAAGACCGCATCGGGATCCGGAAGCTCGTCCAGCCCCTCCGGAGCTTCGGCTCGGATCACCTCCACGTTCCACGCTTCGAACTTCCTTATGTTCTCCGCGAGGAGCTCGATCTGCTCGGGATCCCTCTCCACGGCGAACACCCTCCCCTTCCGGACGAGGAAGGAGGCCTCTATGGAGACGGATCCGGAGCCCGCCCCTATATCCCAGACGATGCTCCGCTCGGAAAGCCCGAGCTTCGAGAGGGCTATCGCCCGGATCTCCTGCTTGGTGATAAGGCCTCTCCGGTGAGCGAATTCCCCCTCCGGGATCCCGAAAGCCCGCTCCGGCTCCCTCTCCCGGAGGAGAAGGAGGAGGCTCAGGGGCGCAAACTCCCTTTTAAGGCTCAGCTCCGAAAGGCTTGTCTCCTCCACCCTCTCCCCTTCGGCCCCCAAGTTCTCGCAGAGATAAGCCCGAACCCCGCTCACCCCTCTCTCGAGGAGGAACCTCGCCACCGCGCCCGGATTCCACCTCTCGTCGGTGAGCACGGCGATCTTGCGGCTTCGGGAGAGAGCTTGGAGGATCTCCTCCGGCCCCCTTCCGTGAACGCTCACAAAGGCGGCATCCTCCCAGCTCTCCTTTATTCGGGCGAAGGCGAGCTGCATCGAGCTTACATTCGGGATCACCTCCACATGCTCCTTCCCGAGCTTTTTTGCAAGATACCCGCCTATCCCGAAGAAATTGGGGTCTCCCGATGCGAGAACCACAAGCTTCCTCCGCCCCAGATTCTCCCTTATCCTCTCCTCCACCTCGGAGAGATTCCGCTTTATGGCGAACTTCTCCCCTCTCGCCTCCCGAAACATCTCAAGGAGCCTCTCGCCGCCGAAGAGGATGTCCGCCTCCTCAACAAGCCTTTCTCCTGCGGGCGGGAGGGAGCCGTCCGCTCCGACCCCCACGATGTAGACCTTATCTGCTCGCCCTTCCGATGATATTCCCCTCATTGTCGCTCATGATGACCTCGATTTCGAGAAGGCCCCCGGCATGCTCCCGCGCTTTTTCCGCGGCGAGGAGGCAGATCCGGGAGCACACCTTCTCTCGCTCATCCCCCAGAAGCCTGAGGAAATGATGAGCGGTTGCGGCCTCGCTCAGCTCGGGGTTTTTCGCGCCGCACTCCCTCGCCACTTCGGCGAGGAAATCGAGATCGACCTCGGATGCGGAGGAGTGGGTGTAGAATACGCCTTTGGCGAGCTTGCTCAGCTTTCCGATCATGCCCCAGATGACCGCCTTCCTGAAGCCCTTTCTGGCGCACTCCCTCAGCGCATAGCCCACAAAATCCCCCATCTGCACGAAGCACTCCTCCGGAAGATCGAATCTTGCTTGAGCGAACCTCTCGCTCCTCCTCCCGGTGGTGAGGACGACCTCCCGGCGGCCGCAGGCGAGGGCCACATTGAGTCCGAGGGAGATGCAGGCTTTGTAGGCTTCTTCGGAGTAGGGGATGACTATTCCCGTCGTTCCCAGAATGGAGATCCCCCCGACGATTCCCAAGCGGGGATTCAGGGTCTTTCGGGCGAGCTCCTCCCCCCGGGGGACGGAGATCTCAACCCGAGCTCCCGCGCCGGGCCCCAAGACCTCCTCAACCGCTTGGGCGATCATCCTCCGCGGCACGGGGTTTATGGCGGCCTCCCCCCCCGGCACCTCAAGCCCCGGCTTCGTGAC
>CAYRBX010000152.1:0-2037 GCA_964422695.1 uncultured Dehalococcoidia bacterium | reverse complement strand
GAGGGAGGAGGAGGGGCCTTTCGGGGAATCTTCCGGCTATTACTTCACTTACAACAATCCCGTGGGAAGGATAAAGCTCATCACCCGCCGCCGGGAGCCCCTTTACTATGCTCTTGTTCCCTTCGGGCCTGAGGAGGAGGTGCTCCTCAATCTCGTTCTGGAGAGGATTTCGGTCTCGGAGCTCAAGGAGCGATTCCCGGAGGTTGTGGATCTCGCGTTCGAAAGCTTGGGGATGATGGGCATCGTGCAGATCGAGAAGAGAGATGAGGAGAGGCCGCGCGAGATCCTCCGATATCTCCTCGAATCGGATGAGTACATGAAGATCGCCGTGGTCGTGGATACCGATATCGATATTCGAAATCTGAGGGAGGTGAACTGGGCTTTGACCACTCGCGTCGATCCGGAAAGGGATGTTTTCATCTTCGGGGATATGCCCGCAAGCCTCATCGATCCGGCGGGAAGGGGGGAGGAGATCCGGCCGGAGCGGCAGGAGCATATGATTCGAATCGCCAAAGCCTCGAAGATGGGGATCGATGCGACCAAGCCCCTCAAGGAAAGAGAGCGCTTCGAGAAGGTCGATGTCCCGAGGGATGTGAGGGAGAGGGTGAGGAAGTTGCTTTGAGGAATTCGACGAGGAGGGGGGAAATGGGGGTGAGGAATCTGCGGGATTTCATCGAGGCGCTCCGGAGGGAAGGAGAGCTCGTTGAGGTGAGGGAGAAGCTCTCGCCCAGATATGAGATCTCGGCCTTCCTCTCTCTCACCTCCGGAAAGAGGGAGGCGCCCGCCTTCCTCTTCTCATCGATCGAGGGATATGATGTTCCGGTTGTGGGGAATGTGCTGGGGACGAGGAAGAGGATGGCGATGGCCTTGGGAACGAGCGTGGAGGAGATGGAGAAGGTGTATGGGGAGCGATCCAAGAGGAGAGCTCCTCTCAAGGAGGTGGAGAGGGAGAAGGCTCCGGTCAAAGCGCAGATCCTGAAGGGGGATTTCGACATCCTGAAGCTCTTCCCCATCCCCACCCTTTACGAGAAGGACAGCAATCCCTTCATAACCTCCGGCATCACATCGGTGAGGGATCCCAAGACCGGAGCGGTGGCGAGAGGCATCCACCGCCTTGAGGTTCACGACGGCAGGACTTTGAGCATAGGAGCGGTCACCCCGGGCTCCCCCATGTCCGAGCTCATAAGGAGGGCTCATGAGGAGGGGAGGGATCTCGAGGTGGCCGTCACCATAGGGGTTGATCCGGCCGTCATCTTGGGGATCGTCTCCCCCGCTCCTCCCGGAGTGGACAAGCTTGAGATAGCCGGAGGGCTCAAGGGAGATGGCGTGGAGGTGGTGAGAGGGGAGACGGTCGATATCCTCTTCCCGGCCGAAGCCGAGATCGTCCTGGAGGGGATTATGCCGGCCGGGAGGAGGATGAGGAACGGCCCCATGGGGGAGGCCACCGGATATTATGTGGTGTTCGAGGAATGCCCTGTGATAGAGCTCAGGGCTTTGAACTTCCGCAGAGATCCCGTCTACCAGGTCATCCTCCCCTGGGGATTCGAGGCCTGCGGAGTTATCGACCTGCTCATGGAGATGTCGATAGCGGCTTCTCTCAAATCCCAAGTCCCCTCGGTTGCGGATGTGAGCGTGGTTCCGACCCTCACCGGCCTGCATGTCGTCTTCTCGGTTTCGACGCAGGATAAGGGGGAGATCAGAAGGGCGCTGTGCGCGGCTCTGGCGCATCCTTTCGTCAAGATGGCGGTGGCCGTCGATCAGGATGTGAATATAAGAGATCTCTTGGAAGTCGAGTGGGCTGTGGCCACGAGATTCCAAGCCGATGTCGATATGATCTTGATCACGGGAATGAAGGCCAATCCCATAGATCCCTCCATGAGGGAGGGGAAGACCGCCAAGATGGGAATTGATGCCACAAAGCCTCGCTACACCTTCGAATTCGAGAAGATCACCCAGCCTTCCGAAGCTCTTGAGAAAGCCAAGCGCATCTGCGAACAAACCGAATCCCTCCGCAAACTCCTCGCCTGAATCCGAAAT
>CAYRBX010000151.1:0-2068 GCA_964422695.1 uncultured Dehalococcoidia bacterium | reverse complement strand
CTCCTTGGAGAGCGCTCGTGAATTCGCCGAAGCCGGCGTTGATTTCATCTCGGTCGGAGCCATAACCCACTCGGCTCCTGCTCTCGATTTGAGCCTCGAGCTCATCGAAATCCGCGGAGCGAAGCATATGGACAGAGGTTCCTGAGCTCTATAATTTATCAATTTGGGAGGAGAAACATGAAGCTGATGGAGAAAATCGTCTCCCTCTGCAAGAGGCGGGGATTCGTCTTTCAGAGCAGCGAAATTTACGGAGGATTCGCGGCCTTCTGGGATTACGGCCCTTTAGGCGTTGAGCTCAAGAACAACATCAAAGCTGCATGGTGGCGCTCTATCGTTCAGGAGAGAGATGATGTGGTGGGAATTGATACGAGTATTCTCATGCACCCTCAAATTTGGGTTGCGAGCGGACATGTTCAGGATTTCATCGATGTCTTCGCCGATTGTAAGAATTGCCGTCGTAGGTGGAGAGTTGAAGAGCTAAGCGATGACAAATGCCCCTCTTGCGGGGGAGAGCTCACGGAGCCGCGCAGATTCAATTTGATGTTCGAAGTTCCCGTAGGGCCGATAAAAGAAGAGGCGACGATCACTTACCTTCGTCCGGAAACAGCTCAGGGGATTTTCGTTAATTTCCAAAATGTGCTTCAAGTCTCCAGGAAGAAGATCCCCTTCGGCATCGCGCAAATAGGCAAAGCTTTCAGAAATGAAGTAACCACCGGAAATTTCATCTTCCGAACTCGAGAATTCGAGCAAATGGAGCTTGAATTCTTCGTAAAGCCGGGAACTGATAAAGAGTGGTTTGATTATTGGGTTGAAGAGCGCTTCAACTGGTATTTGAAATTGGGAATTAAAAGGGAGAACCTCCGACTTCGAGAGCACAAGAAAGAGGAATTGGCGCATTATGCGAGAGCATGTGTGGATATCGAGTACAAATTCCCCATGGGATGGGGAGAAATTGAAGGAATTGCGAATAGAGGGGATTTCGATCTTGCAAGGCATGCCGAATACAGCAAGGAAACGCTTTCGGTTTTCGATGAGACGACGAGAGAGCGCTACATACCTTATGTGATAGAGCCCTCCGCGGGCGTAGATCGCCTGTTCCTGGCCTTCCTCTTGGATGCTTATGATGAGGAGGAGGTGGAGGGCGAGACGAGAGTGGTATTGCATTTGCACCCGGCTTTGGCTCCGATAAAAGTGGCCGTTCTTCCTTTAAGCCGCCATCCGCAACTTGTTCCCGTCGCCAAGGAGATTTACGCCGAGCTTCGTAAGGAATGGATGGTTCAGTACGATGACGCTCAGAGCATAGGAAGGCGTTACAGGCGTCAGGATGAGATAGGAACCCCCTTCTGCGTGACGGTGGACTTTCAGACGCTGACGGATGAGAAGGTGACCATTCGGGAGAGAGATACTTTGAGGCAGATGCGCCTTCCCATAAAGGCCTTAAAAGACGTCCTCCGAGCCAAGCTCGGAGGAGAGCCGTTTGAGGTGCTTCCCGAAGGAGCCGAGTGGTTCACAAGGCAGGAAGTCCCAAGCCGGAGCGGGGAGGATTGATCTCCCTCACCTTCTACGGCGGGGTCGGGGAGGTCGGGGGAAATAAGGTGCTTCTTGAAAGCGGAGATACCGCCGTATTCTTGGATTTCGGCACCTCCTTCGCCCGCCGCTATCTCTACTTCGAGGAGTATCTGAAGCCGAGGCCGGGAGCGGGGCTTCTGGATTTCATCGAGATGAAGCTCCTCCCTCCTCTCGGGAACATATACAGGGAGGATCTCTTCCATCCGGAGAGGGATACGCTGAGGCGATTGGAGTCCTCTCCTCTCTTTCGCAATCTGGAGAAGGTAGACGGGGTGCTCCTCTCCCACGCGCATCTCGATCATTCGGGCTACATCTCCTTCCTGAGCCCCGAGATCCCCATCTTCACCCTCACGGCGACCGCCCTTATAAGCAAGGCGATGCAGGATTCGAGCCCCTCGGATCTCGAGAAGGAGGTTTGCTACTTCAGCCCCAGGAGGTTGAAGGAGGATTACCTCTCCTCTCAGGGGGAGAATTACAGGCGGCGCCCCTTCGTGTTCTT
>CAYRBX010000150.1:0-2106 GCA_964422695.1 uncultured Dehalococcoidia bacterium | reverse complement strand
ATCTTTCCCGAAGTCGAAGATCTGGTCGAGCTCAAAATCCTCCTCTGCTTCCTCTGGCTTCGAGGAAGAGGGGAGGGGAGAAGGGGCTTTGTGCCCTTGAGGGAGCTTCTGGAAGCTCTCGAACGATGGGGTCTTGAAGGAGAGGCCGGAAGAGACGGGGTGAGGAATCTCGTGAGAAAGGGAATCCTTCGCTATCTGGAAGAAGAAGGAGAGGAGGCTTTGGCTCTTGTGGAAGGCGCAAGACCTCTAAAGGAGAGCCCCTCCGAGGAGGACATCTTCGCCCTGTACGAGGAGAACATAGGGCTTCTCACCCCCCTCATAGCGGAGCGAATCAAGGAGGCCGAGAGGAGATACCCCGCCTCTTGGATCAGAGATGCGATAAGAGAGGCCGTGGAGCTCAACGTGCGGAACTGGAGGTATGTGGAGCGCATCCTCCAGCGATGGGCTCGCGAGGGAAGGAGAGATGGAGAACCTCAGAGATATACTAAAGCGCACACCAGTCCTGAGGAATATAAAGGGTACCAGCGCTTCCTCAAAAGGTAAGGAGAGGGCGCCCAAATGCCCCATCTGCGGGGGAAGCGGCTGGGTGAGGCGCGACGTCCCTCCCGGGCATCCGGATTTCGGGCGCCTCTTCCCCTGCCGGTGCACGCTCGAGGAGTTCGAGAGGGGAAGGCAATCGCGGCTGGAGCGCCACAGCAATCTCGGAGCTCTGAGCCGCTTCACTTTCGAATTCCTCGAGGAGATGCTCCGAGGCCTTCCTCCTTCGAGGAGGGAGAGGCTCGAGGAGGCGTTGGAGGAGGCGCGCAGGTACGCGAGGGAGAGGAAGGGGTGGCTCGTGCTGAGCGGCCCCAGCGGCAGCGGGAAGACGGCTCTCGCGGCCGCCGTGGCCAATCACTGCCTCCGCGAGGGGATCCCCACCCTCTTCATGCCGGTTCCGGATCTCCTCGATCACCTGAGAGCCGCCTTCAGCCCGGGAAGCGAGATCTCCTACGATGAGCTGTTCGAGAGGGTGCGAACGGTTCCCCTCTTGGTTTTGGACGATCTCGGATTTCAGATCACAACTCCCTGGGCGGAGGAGAAGCTCTTCCAGCTCCTCAATCATCGCTACAACGTGAAGCTCCCGACGGTCATCGCGGTCGCGGATTGGAGCGCCCTCCCGGAGCGCATTCTCACCCGCATCGCCAATCCGGAGATCGCCGTTCGGATAGATCTCGGGGAGAAGCCCAAATACAGATTTCACGGAATCGGCTTCTCCCTGGAGACCATCCTCCGGATGACCTTCGATAACTTCGATCTCTCCCCTCCGGGGGTGGGGGAGGAGGGGCTCTTCTCCCTGGAGAGGGCGGTCGAAGCGGCTCGCAGGTTCGCCGAAGATCCTCGCGATTGGCTCGTGCTCGCAGGCCCTCACGGCTGCGGGAAGACCCATCTCGCCTGCGCCATAGCTCAGAGATGCCTTGAGCGAGGCGAGGAGGTGGTCTTCGCCGCCGTTCCCGACCTCCTCGACGCCCTCCGCCCCGCCGCCTCCCCCGAGGAGAGGTGGATGCAGGCGGAGCTGTTCGAGAAGGTGAAGAACGCCCCCATCCTCGTGCTCGATGATTTCAGAGTGAGCGGAGATCACAGAGCTCGGGAGAAGCTCTATCAGCTCGTGAATTACAGGTACAACATGCGCCTCCCCACGGTGTTCACGACCTTCCTCAAGGATGAGGAGATCGAGCGGCTCGAGGAGGGACTGGGCTTGAAGCTTCTCGATCCCAGGATAAGCCTCGTCATCGCCATAATGGCTCCCGATTATCGCCTCACCTCCTCCAAGAGGCCGATCAGGTGATAGAGGTTCACATAAATCCCATCATCTCCCTCGGCCCTCTCAAGATCCACTGGCACGGCATCCTCATAGGAAGCGGGGTGGCTCTCATCCTCGCGCTCCTCTGGAGGGCCGCGGCCAGAGAGGGGCTCCCCCAGGAGAAGATCTCCTGGTTTGTGATCTTCGCTCTGCTCGGGGGGATTGCGGGGGCGAGGCTCCTTCACGTGATCGATCTCTGGGAGGAGTACGCGCGCGATCCTTGGGCGATTCCCCGGGTATGGGAGGGAGGGCTTGCCATTTACGGG
>CAYRBX010000149.1:0-2126 GCA_964422695.1 uncultured Dehalococcoidia bacterium | reverse complement strand
ATCTAATAGAGAGCTATTTAAAAGATAAAAATTATGAGGAATTTGAAAGCAATCGCATGCTTCAAGATGCCGTTATAAGGGAGCTTGAAATCATTGGGGAAGCAACTAAAAATCTTTCGGCAGAGTTTAGAAATAGGCATCCAGAAATTCCATGGAGACAAATAGCCGGAAATGAGGAACAAGCTGATTCATGGATACTTCGGTGTGGATTTGGGCGCTGTTTGGGATACGGCAACGAATGATATTCCTTCGCTGAGAGAAAAATTACGAGAAATCTTGAAGATGGAGGAAAAGAAATAACCGAGATTCGGGACTCTCATAATCCTTCGGATTGCTCAGTACTACCACACTCGGGTAACAAGAGGATACGTAGCTTGCTTTTGCCTGCCCAAATTTAAGATGTGAGATCTTACACCGGCACAGAAGCTCTGCATAAGGAGTGAGATCGAGCTTTAATCTTTTCTCTCGCCGAGTAATTTGATAATTCTCTCCTCAAGCTCCAAGAGGGATCTCCTCCCTTCTAAGATCTCTTGTTCCGTTCTCTCGAGGCTTCGCGCTATCCTCTCCTGTCCCTCCTGAAGGGCTTTAAATCCCTCCATCATCGCCTTCTGCATCTCCCTCATGTAGCGCCCGTTCGCCCTCCAGATGCAAGCCAGTATTATTCCCAATACGGCGATGGCAACCCCCACAAGACCGATCGCTATCTCCATCACTTCAAATAAACTTCATCGCCTTTGAGAAAAACGGCTGGGACTTCGACTTCAAGTGCCGGGGGTGGGATTCGAACCCACACGGGAGAGCCCAGCGGATCCTAAGTCCGCCGCGTCTGCCCTTCCGCCACCCCGGCTGCGGAAAGGTTAATTTAAAGCCGGAGGCGCACGGCTTTCAAGCTCAGATCCAAGGGGTAGGAGGGGCTGAGATCGAACCAGAAGGAGGGGGGAAGGCGGAGGAGAAGGCAGAGGAGGGCGCGAAGGGAGCCGTCGTGAGCCACGATGAGGATGTCGCCCTCTCTCCCCCTGAGGCGGCGGAGGAAGGAGCGGGCGCGGAGCAGGAGATCCGAAAGCCCCTCTCCCTGAGGGAAGGAGACCTTGGGATCGCGGGAGAGTATCGCCCGGGCGACTTCGGGGAAAGAGGATTGGAGCTCGGAGAAGGTGAGGCCCTCGGCGAGCCCGAAGTTCACCTCTCTGAGCTCCGGGGAGAGGATCAATTTGGTCCTCTTTCCGTCGAGGAGGAGGCGGGCCGTCTGAACGGCTCTCGGAAGATCGCTCGCGAAGGCCGCGGCGAAGGGAATTCTCCAGATCCTCTCCCTCATCTCCAGAACCTCCTCAACCCCCTCCGGAGAGAGGAGCTCTCCGCTCCACCCCTGAAACC
This sequence comes from uncultured Dehalococcoidia bacterium, assembly GCA_964422695.1. Lineage (GTDB taxonomy): Bacteria > Chloroflexota > Dehalococcoidia > SZUA-161 > CAYRBX01 > CAYRBX01. The sequence goes on along the minus strand of CAYRBX010000149.1, from coordinate 755 downwards.
TCCCCTCGAAATTCGCTCTGGTCTTCCCATGCCTTACGAGAACAAGCCTCGCCATACGCCCCCTCCGAAATCGAAGTAGAAGAGGAAGAGGGAGAGCGCCTCGCAGCTTTCGATGATCGCTCCGTAACAATCTCCCGTAAGCCCCCCGAGCTTCCTCCTTATGAGAGCCGCCTCGAGGAGGGCGGAGCTCGTGACGATCCCCAGAAGCGCCAAGCCCTTCGCTCCCGAAAATCCGAAAGCAAAGCAGAGGGCGAGGAGGAGCGCAAGGAGAAGCTCTTTCATCCCCGCCCTCCCGAAGGCGAAGCCCGTTCCCTCTCTTCTCGCATACGGGAAGAGGAGGATAATGGGAACGACGGCCCACCTCCCGAGAGAGGGGGAGAGGAGGAGGGCGGCCTTCCGCGCGGCTCCGGAGAGCTCCCACAGAGCCGCAAGCTTCGCGGCGAGGAGCAGGAATCCTCCGGCCACCCCGAAGCTCCCCGCCCTGCTGTCCTTCAGGATGGCAAGCCTCTCCTCCCTCGTCCTCCCCGGAGCGAAGAGCCCGTCGCAGAGATCGATGAAGCCGTCGAGGTGCACGGCTCCGGTGAGAGCCACGAGAAGCCCGAGGAGGATCACGGATTCAATTCCCTTGGGAAGCCTTCCCAGAAGCAGCGAATCCGCTCCGAGCAGCGCTCCCCCCAAGATGAGCCCGACGAGAGGGAAGAATCCCACCCCCTTCCACACCTCCCCCGAGCTTCGCCGAACGGGGAGGGTGGTGA
>CAYRBX010000148.1:0-2180 GCA_964422695.1 uncultured Dehalococcoidia bacterium | reverse complement strand
CCCCGATATCGAGAGCTTCAGGGGGATGGTGAGCTCGAACCCTCAGATGGGAGAGCGCTTCATCCTCCTCGAGATCCAGGTGAGGGAGGTGAGGAGGGAGGGGAAGTGGGCCGAGGAGAGGGGGAAAATAGCTCTTGTTCGGGCTCCTCTCTCGCCTCCCGAAGGGCTTCCCGAAGGCCGCTCCCTCCCCTTTTACCTCTACGGAGATGTGCTCGAGATCTCCGCCCCCATCTTCCCCATCTCGGAAGATGAGAGAGCTCACCTCCTCCGGCGGGGGATCTGCGGGCTCTCCCGCCCGAAGCCTCAGGAGATAAAGTTCTTGAGGGAAGGGGAGGGCTCCCCCCTCAAGGCCTCCCTGTGCGCCCTTCAGAATATCCTCTCCGATCGCCTGAAAGCCGCCCTCCCGGGATTGCAGGGATCTCTCGCTCAAGCTCTGCTTCTGGGGAGGAGGGAGGGGCTGCCCCAAGATATAAGGAGGGAATTCGCCGATTCGGGAATGGCGCACATCCTCGCGATCTCGGGGCTTCACGTGAGCATTGTGAGCGGAATGCTCCTCGCGCTGAGCTCCCACATCTTGGGAAGGCACAGAATACAGAGCTTCCTCCTTCCCCTCATCTTCATGTGGCTTTACATCCTCCTCGCGGGAGCTCCCCTCTCGGCGGTGCGCGCCGGTATAATGGCCAGCCTCTGGATCGGAGCGCATATGGCGGGAAGGCCGGGAAGCGCCCTCCATTCTCTCTTCTTGGCCGCGGCCTTCATGACCGCCGCCTCCCCGAAAGCGCTTTGGGAGATCTCCTTTCAGCTGAGCTTCGCTTCGATGCTGGGGCTCGTGCTCCTGGCCCCCAAGATAAAGGAAGGGCTTCGGAGCGCGCTTGAGGAGAAGATCGAAGGGAGGGGCGGGGAGCTTCTCGAATTCCTCATCGAGATCTCCGCCCTCTCGCTCGGAGCTTCGCTCTTCGCCCTCCCCATCATCTCCCTGCATTTCGGGAGGTTCTCCACCCTCTTCCTCCCCTCCTCCCTCCTCGCCCTCCCGGTGCTCCCGTTTCTGCTCCTCTCGGCCGCTTTATGCTGCCTTCCCCTGCCCGCTCCGGCCTTGAAGATTCCGGCATGGCCCTGCTGGATCCTCTCAAGCTACGAGCTGGAGCTCGCCCGCGCTCTCTCCTCCCTCCCCGGCGGGGCGCTCGAATTCCGCCTCCCCATATGGGGCGCGATCCTCTTCTACCTCCTCATCTCCCTCCCCCTCCTCCCCTCTCATCTTCCCTCCTCTTCGAAGCGCCCCTTCGCAAGGGCTTTCTCCGGGATGAGAAAAGCGAAGCTCCCCAAGATCCCGGCCCTCTGGCTTTCGGGAGGGCTTGCCGTCGCGGCCGTCCTCCTCTGGACTGCGGCCGCGAGCATGCCGGATGGAAGGCTTCATGTATGGTTTCTCGATGTGGGGGAGGGCGATGCCGTTCTCATTCAAAGCCCGTGCAAGCATTACATCCTCATCGACGGAGGCCCCTCGCCCGAGAAGGTGCTGAAGGAGCTCGGGAAGAGAATGCCCTTCTGGCGAGGGGATCTCGATCTCGTGATCCTCACGCACCCTCACGAAGATCACCTCGCGGGCCTCTTGGGAGTTCTGGAGCGATATGAGGTGAGGAGGGTTCTTGCGAGGAGCCCTCCCGATTTCGATTCTCCCCTCCTCCGGAAGTGGGAGGAGATGCTCCAAGAGAAGGGAGTGGAGAGAATCGAAGCTGTGGAGGGGCAGGAGATCGATCTCGGGAGAGGGGCGAAGATGCGGGTGCTCAATCCGCCTCCCATCTTACTTGAGGGAACCTCCTCGGATGTCGACAACAACGGGATCGTGCTCCGGCTCTCCTGGGGTGAGGTGAGCTTCCTCTTCGCGGCCGATATCTACGCAGACGGGGAGGAGGATCTCCTGAGAAGAGGGGAGGTGCTTCGGAGCACGGTGCTGAAAGTCCCCCATCACGGGAGCATCTCCTCATCCACGAGATCCTTTCTCGAAGCCGTAAATCCCAAGATCGCCGTGATCTCGGCCGGCGAGGACAATCCCTTCGGACATCCGGATCCCCCGGTCGTAAGGAGGCTTGAGGAGTATGTCGGAGAGAGGCTTTACCTCACCTCTCGCGATGGGACGGTGGAGTGCATAACGGACGGGAGGAGATTATGGGTGAGAACGGAGA
>CAYRBX010000147.1:0-2223 GCA_964422695.1 uncultured Dehalococcoidia bacterium | reverse complement strand
CCAATTGGGGGAGATGCCGGCGGAGTACGCGCGGGCGGCCGGGGAGTTCCTCCGAAGGGGCGGGATTATCGTCTGGGGGATCGTTCCGACAGAGCCGGCTCTGATCGAGAGGGAGGATGCGAACAGCCTCGCCCTTCGCCTTCTCGGCTACTGGAGGAGGATCTCGGAGGAGGCGGGCCTCTCCCTCTCCGAGATAGCCGAGAGATCCCTCCTCGCTCCCGCTCGGTGCTGCGTTCGGGCGGCCGAACCCTCATCCTCCGCCCTCACTCCGGAGGAGGCGGTGGAGAGGGCTTTTTCGGTTCTCGGGGAGCTCTCCTCCTCACTCGAGGCTCAGCTTGCGGAATGAGAGGAAGGAGGAGAGGAGGAAGGAGCCGAGGAACAAGAGCATCGCTCCGATACACCACTCGAAAGGCAGGATCTGAGCCTTGATGGCGGGAGCGTTCGCTATATACCTCGTTACGAGCTCCTGAGCGCATGAATCCGGACTTATGGCGTAAAGCGCTTTCGCCCAGAGGGGGATCGCCGTCACCTGCTCCGGGCCTCCATGCCTCCCGATGTAAATCCCCAAGGGCATTCTCGAGATCATGGGGATGGCGAGAAGCCAGAGGAGGAGGACGGTGATGAGGCATAAAGCGGGGGATCTCATCCTCGCGGAGAAGAAGAGGGAGAAGGCGAGCCAGCAGGTTGCGGCGAAGTACTCGACGAGATAGCTCTTGAATACCCCATCGGTCGTGGAGTGCGGAGGGAGGGTTCCGGAGACGGCGGCGCACAGCCAGTATGCCAAAGCCCCCGCTCCGAAGAGCACGGCTCCCACGAAGAGGAAAAGGAAGAGGAATTTGCCTCCGAAGATGAGGGAGCGCGAGGGGGGACGGGAGAGGAGGAGGCCCAATGTGCCTCTCGCCCTCTCCCCCACTATCGCATCGTAGCCGAGGAGGAGGGCGAGGAGCGGAACCGTCATGGAGAAGAGAATCCAGAAGAGATCCGAGCTTGCAAGGGCATCGACCCCTCCGTGCTTTCCGTAGTAGATCGCCAGAGCCAGAGCCGCTCCGAAGAGGATGAAGCTCACCACCATGAACCGGCGCGTTTTCAGGTGCTCCCGAAGCTCTTTCCTGAGGAGAGCCGAAAGCGCTTCTCCCATCTCATTCCCCCCTTGTGAGCTTGAGGAAGATCTCCTCGAGCGAGGGGATGTGCTCCTCAACCTTTCTTATCTTGGCTCCGGCTTCCACGAGAAGCCTCACGAGCTCCGAGGTGGCGGGAGCTTCCGAAAATCTCGCTCTCATCCTCCTTTCCTCGATCTCCAGATCCTCAAGTCCGGAAGCCCTTTTGGCCGCTTCTATCATCCGATCTTCGATCTCTTCAAGCTCGATCTCGACGATCGTTCCCGCTCTTCCGATCTTCCCTCTCAAATTCTCGATGCTATCTTTGGCTATAAGCTTCCCCTTATCTATGATTCCGACCTCCGTGCACATCTCCTCGACCTCGAAGAGGAGATGCGAGGAGAGGAAGATCGTGTAGCCCTCCTCTCGCAGCTTCCGAATCAAATTCCTGATCTCATATTGAGCCGCCGGATCAAGCCCCGAAGTCGGCTCGTCGAGAATGAGGAGCTTGGGGCGATGGAGCAGAGCTTGAGCCAGAGCGAGCTTCTGCTTCATTCCGTGAGAGAAGCTTCCCACCTTCGCTTCGGCTTTGTCCGAAAGGCCCAGGAATTCCAAAAGCTCGAAGATCCTCTCCCTCCTCTCCTTTCGAGGCATTCCCGAGAGAGCTCCGAGGAAATCGAGATTCTCGAAGGCGGTCAGAGAATCGTAAAATCCCGAGGCTTCAGGAAGATAGCCTATATGGCTTTTGGCCTGCCTCGCCTCCCTCCACACATCGCAGCCGAAGATCTTCACCCTGCCCCTTGTGGGGCGGAGCACTCCCGCGAGCATCTTTATCGTGGTGGTCTTCCCCGCTCCGTTGGGGCCGAGAAATCCGAAGGAAACGCCCTCTTCGATCTCGAGGTTCAAATTCTCAACGGCTTTCGTCCTGCCGTAGTATTTGGTGAGCTCCGTAGTTTCTATCGCCTTCATTCCCCTCCCCGATCGATCCCTCCTATTTTACCGAAAGAACGAGCTTGACGAGCGGGCGGGGAGTTGTTTTCTTAGAAGGGGGCATCGGATAACGAGGTAATCGGAGATGAGGTATGTGAGGAGGCTTGAGGAGTGCTCCTTCGGGGCGGTGGGGGAG
>CAYRBX010000146.1:0-2225 GCA_964422695.1 uncultured Dehalococcoidia bacterium | reverse complement strand
GATCTTGGGGCCGGTGATAGGAGGGCTTGGGAGCCCCACGACCCCCTTCCTCATCCTCGCCCTGCTCTCCGCCTCCCTCCTCCTCTCCTCCCTCCTCCTTCTGAAGGAGGAGAGGGAGGAGAAGGAGGTTTACGCGGGGAGGGGATTTTGGGAGCTCATACGTGAGAGGGGGCTTCTTGCGGCCTGCGCGGCCATAGGAGCTCAGGCCCTCTCGTGCGGCCTCTTCGAGCTCCTCTTCTCCCTTCATGTGGCCGATCTGGGATTTGAGCGGAGCGCGTGCGGATACGCCTTGGGGATATTCGCCGGAGCGAGCGTCGCCTCCCAGCCTCTTGTGGGGAGGTGGACGGATAAAGCGGGAAGGCTTCCGCCGCTCCTCCTCGGCCATCTCATCATGGCCTCTCTCCTCCCCCTCTCGGTCGTCTATAAAGATCCGCGGGAGTGGTATCCTCTGATGATAGGATTGGGGGTGGGAGGATCTTGCGCTTTCGTTCCCATATCCCCTCTCATCGCCGATCACATCCCCCCTCTTGAGAGGGGGAGGGCCTACGCTTTGAACAATCTCGCATGGTGCGCCGGCTACTTCGTGGGGCCTTGGATGGGAGGGGCTCTGGCCGAGAGCTGCGGCTTCCTCCTCCCCCTTCTGCTCTCGGCCGGAATCCTTGTGGGAACGGCGATCTTCATATTCCTCCTCATGAGGGGAAGATGAGCGTTCTGGGGGTTGATATCGGAGGGACTTTCACGGATTTCGTGCTCTTCGACGGGGAGGATTACATCTTTCTCAAAATCCCCTCAACTCCTCACAATCCGGCTCTCGCCTTCCTCCGGGGCCTTGAGATCTTGGGATCGAAAGCTTTGAGCGCTTCCATCCTTCACGGAACCACGGTGGGGACGAATGCGGTTCTCGAGCGGAAGGGGGCGAGAACCGCCCTTCTTGCGACCAGGGGATTTGAGGATGTGATAGAGATAGGAAGGCAGACGCGATCCGACCTCTACTCCCTCCGGGTGGAGAAGCCGGAGCCCCTCATCCCCCCGGAGCTCAGATTCGGAGTCGGGGAGCGAATCGGCCCTCAGGGGGAGGTCTTGGAGGAAATCTCGGATCGGGAGATCTCGGAGCTTGTGGGGAGATTGAAGGAGAAGGGGGTTGAGGCGGCCGCCGTATGCCTTCTCTTCTCCTTCCGAAATCCGGCTCACGAGGAGAGGATAGGGAGGAAGCTTGCGGAAGCCGGAATCCCCCACACCCTCTCCTCCTCCCTGCTTCCCGAATTTCGCGAGTACGAGAGGTGCAGCGCCGCGGCTCTCAACTCCTACCTCCTTCCGATCATGAGCAGGTACCTCTCCTTCCTCGAGGAGAAGGGGGTGAGGCTCAGGATGATGCATTCGGCCGGGGGGACTTTCTCCTCGAAGATCGCCCGGGAGCGCCCCGTTCTCACCCTCCTCTCGGGCCCCGCGGCGGGGGTTATGGGAGCGAGGTACTGGGCCGGGATCTTGGGGTTTGAGAGCTTCATCTCCTTCGATATGGGAGGGACTTCCGCCGATATCTCCCTCTGCTCGGGGGGAATTCCGCTCACCTCGCGGGGCGAGATAGGAGGATACCCCTTGAGGGTTCCGCATCTCGACATCACAAGCTGCGGGGCGGGGGGAGGATCTGGGGCTTGGTTCGACAGGGGAGGAGCCCTTCGAGTGGGGCCGGAGAGCGCGGGGGCCGATCCCGGCCCCGCATGTTACGGGAGGGGAGCGAAGCCCACGGTGACCGATGCTCATCTCGTCTTGGGTCACATCCTCCCCGAGCACTTCTTGGGAGGGAGGATGAGGCTTTTTCCGGAGAGGGCCTTCCGGGTTTTGGGGGAGATCGCCGCCGGGAGGGGGCTTGAGCTTCGGGATTTCGCTTCGGGGATTCTGGAAGTTGCGGACTCCAATATGGAGAGATCGCTTCGCGCGATCTCGGCGGAGCGGGGGTTTGATCCCCAAGACTTCGTCCTTGTGGCCTTCGGAGGGGCCGGGGGGCTTCACGCCTGCTCTCTGGCGAGGCGCTTGGGGATTCGGAAGATCCTCTTCCCCCCGAAGCCCTCTCTCCTCTCGGCCTTCGGGCTCCTCGCCTCTCCGGCTTCAAGAGAGCTTTCAAGAACTTTGCTCGTCGGAGCTTCGGAGATCTCCTTTGAGCATCTTGCGCGCGAGATGGAGGAGCTTGTGAGGAGGGGATTGAGGGAGCTTTCGGAGGAGGGGGT
>CAYRBX010000145.1:1576-2252 GCA_964422695.1 uncultured Dehalococcoidia bacterium | reverse complement strand
GGGAAGGGTGGAGCTCGGAAGGGATGAGATCCTCCTCGCGGATTTGGAGGCGGGGGTGGAGCATTTCGGAAGGGGGGTGGAGGCGAATATCGATGTGCTCCTTGCCCTCGCGGAGCCCTCCTTCGAATCGCTGGAGGTGGCGTGCGAGGCGATCTCCCTCGCCCGGGATATCGGGGTGAGGAGGGCTTTCGCCGTTCTCAATAAGATCCCCTCGGAGGAGGTGGAAGCGAAGTTGAGAGAGGAGCTGCGGAGGCGAGGAGCGGAGGTTCTCGGCGCAATTCATTACGACCCCGCGGTGTTCGAAGCATGCCTTGAGGGAAGAGCTCCGGATCGGAGCTGCAGGGCGGCCGAGGAGGCGAGGGATATCGCCCGCCGCCTCGCGGGGATCCTACGAGATATGGCGGAGGAGCGATGAGGGCTTTAAAATTTTTAAAAGCTTATGGGAAGGCGCATATCGAAGCGCTATGCCGAGAGGCTCTCCGCCGAGCTCCTCGAGGGGATGGGGGAGCCGGAGCCCCAGCCCTTCACCCCCTCCCCCTTCCAAGAGGAAGCTCTGAAAGCGGTTCTTGAGGGGGAGGATGTCATAGTCGTCGCTCCCACGGGAAGCGGAAAGACCTGGATCGCCGAGCAGGCCATAAGCGAGTTCCTGAAAGAGGGGAAGGAGTGCTGGTACACC
>CAYRBX010000145.1:0-1566 GCA_964422695.1 uncultured Dehalococcoidia bacterium | reverse complement strand
GTACACCACCCCTCTCAAAGCCCTCTCGAATCAGAAATACGAGAACTTCCAGAAGCTCTTCGGAGCCGAGAGGGTGGGGCTCCTCACGGGAGAGCGAAGGGAGAACTCCCAAGCTCCTCTCATCGTGGCCACGACCGAGGTCTTGCGAAACGCCCTCTACAGAGCCGAGAGGGTGCCCTTCTTCATCGTGCTCGATGAGGCGCATTACCTGGGAGATGAGGAGAGGGGGACCACTTGGGAGGAGGTCATCATCCTCGCCCCTCCCGAGACGAGGCTCCTCCTCCTCTCGGCGACCATCTCCAACGCCGAGGAGCTCGCCGGATGGATGGAGGATGTGAGGGGGAAGAGGCCCGCTCTGATCTTCGCCGAGGAGCGCCCCGTCCCCCTTCGCTACGGCTTCATCACGAGGAGGGGAGATCTCCTTCCCCTGAAGCCGGGGATCATAAACTCCCTCGATCCCCGGGAGCTTGAGGTCAGGTTCCATCCCGTGAAGGTGGTGGAGCTCTTGGAGGAGAAGAACCTCCTCCCGGCGATCATCTTCCTCCCGCGCCGCAGGGATTGCGATCTGGCGGCCGGGAAATTCCGCGCCTTACCTTGGAAGGGGAGGGAGGAGAGGCTCGATGTTTACGCCGAGGTCGCGAAGAACAACCCTCATCTCTGGGGGCATTCCCTCCTCTCCACATTGATCGAAGCCGGAGTGGCGGCGCATCACGCCGGTCATCTCACCGGATGGAAGGTGGCGGTGGAGAGGATGCTTGCGAGAGGCCTGCTCCGGGCGGTCTTCGCCACGACAACCCTGGCGGCGGGATTGGATGTGCCCGCGAGAACCGTGGTCCTTCCCACGCTCCTCGCTCGAGATGAGGAGGGGGTGCGCTCCTTAAAAGCTTTGGAATTCCAGCAGATGACCGGAAGGGCCGGAAGGAGGGGCAAGGACAAAATAGGATTTGTGATCATCGTCCCTCAGCACAGAGATGAGCTCTTCGAAGCTCTGATGCTGAAAGATGCCGAGCCGGAGCCCCTCCGATCCTCCTTCCGCCTTCACTACTACCAGATCCTGAACCTCCTGTCCCGATATCCTCTGGAGGAGGCCTTGGAGATCTTGGAGAGGAGCTTCCTGCTCTACCAGCAGGAGACGAGGCGGAGATGGGAGAGGACGCGCTCCGCTCTCGTGAGGGAATTTCGCCGCAGAGCCGAGCTCCTCAAACGCTTGGGATATCTCGATGAGGAATTCCGCCCCACCCCCCTGGGGGAGTGGGGGCTTCTCCTGCGAAACGAGCACTCCCTCCTCCTCATGGAGATGATCAAAAGAGGGCTTTACTTCCGCCTCAATTACTCCTCCTTCGCCGGATGGGTGGCCTCCATCGTGACCGAGAGGGCTCCGAAGAGGCTCGTGCTTCAGGTGGATCTCCGCCCTCTGGCGAAGCTCTCCTTCGAGCTTGAAGCTCTGGAGCTTCAGATGAAAATACCTCCCTCCGAAGCCCCCGATTACTTCAGATCCGAAGGCCCCTCCCCTCCCGAGGCGGTGAGGAGGGCGGCCGCGGCGAAAGCTTGGGCCGAGGGGATGAG
>CAYRBX010000144.1:0-2264 GCA_964422695.1 uncultured Dehalococcoidia bacterium | reverse complement strand
GGTGGGGGGAGGGATGCGAGAGGGCTTCCCCAGAGATACGATGGCGGCCAGAAACCAAGGCTCTCTCACCCCGAGGAGCTTTTCGAGCTCCTCTCTGGCGAAATAAAGGGGGAGGGTGAGCCAGCAGGTGCCGTATCCCAAAGCGGTTGCGGCCAAGAGCATGTTCTCCACGGCCGCTCCTATGCTCTGAATATAGCCGTCGTGAAGAGGCCTTCTCCGGGGGTCGGGATAGAGAATGCGGCAGAGGACGGCGATCACCACAGGGGCTTCGGCGAAGTGCGTGGCGAAAAAACGCAGTTTTCGATATCTCCTCCTCTCCTCCTCGCCTTCCGAACTCCTCAGAGCTTCTTCCACCTTCGCCGCCACCGCCTCCCTCATCTTCTCCTTCATCTCGGCGCTTCGGATCACGATGAAGTGCCAAGGCTGAAGGTTCTCGGGGCTCGGAGCCAGAATCCCCGCCTCCAAGATGGCCAGGAGATCCTCCTCTCTTACGGGCTCGGGAGAATAGCTTCTTATGCTTCTCCTCCTCTTGAAGATCTCAAGCCAATCTCTCATCTCGCCCTCCCGCAAGATGGCGGATGTTCGGCCGATCCTTTAATATTCTTAGGGAAACTCGGAAGGAGGAGGAGGATGAACCTCAGGATCCCCGGACCCACCCCCTGTCCCGATCCGGTTCTTCAAGCTATGAGAAGGCAGATGATCAATCACCGCGGGGAGGAATTCCGCGATCTCCTCTTCAAGATCACAGGCCAGCTCAAGAAGTTCTTCAAGACCGAAAACGATCTCTTCATCCTCACCGGATCGGGAACGGGAGGAATGGAGGCGGCGGTGGTCAATTTCCTCTCCCCCGGAGATCACGTGCTCGTCCTCTCGAACGGGGTCTTCGGAGAGCGCTTCGCGGCGATCGCCGAGGCTTTCGGAGCGAATGTGGAGCGGCTCTCCTTCCCGTGGGGGACGGCGATAAGGCCGGAGGCCGTGAGGGAGGCCTTGCGTAGGAATTCCAAGATAAAGGCGGTTTTCGTGGTGCACAACGAGACCTCAACCGGGCTCACCAACGATCTCAGGAGCATAGCTCGGGTGGTGAGGGAATTCGAAAAGCTCCTCATCGTGGATGCCGTAAGCAGCTTGGGGTGCATCGAGCTTGAGACCGATGAGTGGGGCTGCGATGTGGTGGTGACGGCCTCCCAGAAGGGATGGATGAGCCCTCCGGGCCTCGCCTTCATCAGCGTGAGCGAGCTCGCCTGGAGGTATCACGCCGAAGCCAAAATGCCGCGCTTCTACTGGGATCTCTCCAAGGCGAAGAGGTTCTTCGAGCAGGGACAAACGCCATGGACTCCTGCGATGAGCACGCTCTTCGCCCTCTCGGCGGCCTTGGATCTCATGGAGGCGGAGGGGCTTGAGAACATCTTCGAGCGCCACAGGAGGATAGGGGAGAAGGTGAGAGCGGGGATTAAGGCCTTAGGCCTCTCCCTCTTCCCCGAAGAGGAATACGCTTCGAATACGGTGACGGCGGTGAGGGCGCCGGAGGGCCTTGATGTGGCGAAATTGCTCAAGATCCTAAGAGAAGAGCACGGCGTGGTGCTCGCCGGAGGACAGGAGAGGCTCAGGGGCAAGATCTTCCGCATAGGGCATCTCGGAATGGTGAGGGAGGAGGATATCGAGGAGGTCTTGGAGAAGCTGCGGCTCGCCCTCCCCAGAGCCGGCTTCGTTCCGGTAGGCTGAGGGTCATGAGGATCTTGGTGACCGAACCTCTGGCCGAGAGGGGATTGGAGCTCCTCAGGGAGAGAGCCCAAACCGATGTGCGATTGGGCTTATCCACGGAGGAGCTCGTCAAATTGATCGGAGATTACGAAGCTCTGATCGTGCGCAGTCAGACGAAGGTCACCGCCGAGGTCATCGAAGCCGGAAGGAAGCTTGTGGTGATCGGGAGGGCCGGAGTGGGATTGGACAATATAGATGTGGATGCGGCCACGAGGAAGGGCATCGTCGTGGTCAACTCCCCCATGGGGAATATCGTGGCCACCGCCGAGCACACCATAGCCTTGATGTTCGCCCTGGCGCGACACATCCCTCAAGCTTGCGCCAGCGTGAAGGCCGGAGGATGGGAGCGCAGGAAGTTCGTGGGGGTGGAGCTCCGAGGGAAGGTTCTCGGAATCATAGGCTTGGGGAGGGTGGGCTCGGAGGTCGCGAGGAGGGCGCGAGCTCTGGAGATGAAGGTGATAGGGTACGATCCCTTCATCTCCCCGGAGAGAGCTCAGAGCCTG
>CAYRBX010000143.1:0-2272 GCA_964422695.1 uncultured Dehalococcoidia bacterium | reverse complement strand
CTCGATATCACGCCAGGAGATGCCCTCCTTCGGAGAGAGCATCTTCATCACCGCCTCCTTCGCCGCGAATCTCGCCGCCGCCCGCTCGGATAATCGCCTGAAATTTCCGGTGTGAAGCTCCTCCCTCTCCCTCCGGGTGAACACGCGATCGAGGAATCTCTCCCCCCATCTTCGGAGGATCCCCTCCATCCTCCCGATCTCAACGAGATCGATTCCGTGCCGAAGCTTCATCTCTCCTTCCTTCATGCCCGTAGATCTCAAGAACATCGGCGAGGATCTCCTCCGGCACAAGCCCTCTCACATCCTCCCCTCTCCTCACCTTCTCTCTGATCATCGTGGCCGAGATGTGCTCGAAGCCGGAAACCCGCAGGATCTCGATCTTCCCCCGGTATTTTCGATTCTCCGGAAGCTCGAAGAGGGCGATGATATCCTCCTCCCCTCGATCCCCGCGAGGAGCCACGAGGAAATCGGCGCCCTCAAAGAGATGGGAGAGCTCCTCATCTCTATCTCGATAGTATTTGGGATCCAGAATTCGCACGATCGTGTCGTAGCCCACGATGAAGGAAATCCTCGTCCCCTCCGGGCAGATCCGGCGAAGAGCTTGCAATTTGTGAACGAAGAGGGGGTGGCTGGAGAGGCCCACCGAGATCGCGGGATCCTCCTCGAATAGCTTGAGGAGGAGATGAAGCCTTTCCTCAATCGGAGCTCCGAAAGTCCGTTTGTCGGCGTTCACTTTATCCAGAAGAACCAGAATTTCGGAAGCTCCTTTGCGCCTTGCCGCCTCCACGAGGCCCAGATGCGCGCATGTTGGGGGATCGAAGGAAGCCGCGAGCGCGGCGATCCACGAGGATCCTCCAACTTCTGCTTTTTTGAGAAACTTTATTTGAGGCTCTCCTTCTGCATCAAGTTCTTCCACCAAATTCCTTATTTTTTCCAAAATTTCCCTTCCTCTCCCTCTCATCTTCCTTCCATTTTTATTCCGAATGCCTTCATTGTGTTGCATAAAGTCGCAAAAGCCACTTCTTCAAAGGAGAGCTCTCTTATTTCGGCTATCTTCTCGATCGCATATTTCACATATATGGGCTCATTCCTTTTTCCTCGAAACGGCTCTGGAGCAAGATAAGGAGCATCTGTTTCGACGAGAATTCTATCCAAAGGCGCATTTCTTGCAACTTCCTGAAGTTTTGTATTCTCCCTGTAAGTTACGGGAGTGGGTATGGAGATGAAGAAATCGAGCTTTAAAAATTCACAAGCCAATTCCCAATCTCCCGAAAAGCAGTGAATTACGCCGAAAGGCCTCGTCTCCTTTATGATCTTCAAAACCTCCTCGTGAGCTTCCCGATCGTGAATAACTACGGGAAGATCGAGTTCTTTGGCTATTTGTATTTGATCGTAAAATCTCTTTATTTGCACTTCGGGCGGCGAGAGCTTTCGGCGAAAATCCAATCCTATTTCTCCAACCCCCACCACTTTGCGCTCGCTCTCGATTATGCTCTTCATCTCATCAAGATCTTCATCTTTTATCTCTTTGGCGAAATGAGGATGAATTCCCGCCGCGATAAATATGCGATCATAATCCTTGAAGAGAGCGAGAGCTTTTCGGATATCATCAAGTGTGACGCCCACGGTGATGAGGAGATCGAGCTCTGCGAGAGCTCTTCTCACGACCTCCTCTCTATCCTTTTCGAATTGCCTCATTGTGAGATGGCAGTGAGAATCGACCATCATTTTGATTTTATTTCAAAAAGGAATCAAGAGGACTTATATTCCACCAATCAAGCTCTTCGATCGCAAAGCCGCTCCTCACAGCTGCGTAAATATCCGCGAACCTATTCTTGTAAGAATACCATTTACGCCAAGCTTGAAAGGCCGGAATGAGCTCCTCATCCCATCCCATTTTGTAATAATTCCTCACGAAATCCTCAAAATCTCGCGGGAGCTTATATCTTTTGGGATCATGAGTTTCGAGGTATTTCAAGTATTCCCTCCAGAGGAGGGTGTGCCGAGCGAATTCCCCCTCGGGATCTGCGATTATCCCGGGAGGGTGGAAGTTATCCCGGCAGAGGAAGGTGGGGTCGACGGCAACCTCCCCCTCCCTCAATTTCACCATCACCCACATATGCTCTTCGAAGCTCACGAGATCCGCCGAGAATCCGGCCCCCTCGAGATACCACTCCAAGAAGGCGCTCGCCTCGCTGCAATCGAAGAGGCCTTCCTCATAGGAGGGGAGCTTGAGGTCTTGGAGGATGAGAGCTAAGGAGGCGATATCCGC
>CAYRBX010000142.1:0-2339 GCA_964422695.1 uncultured Dehalococcoidia bacterium | reverse complement strand
GGCGGGAGAGGAGGGGGCGCGAGCGGAAAGGGAGCTTGTGGAGATCGCGCGCAGGGCCGGAATGAGATTTCTGGGCCCCAACAGCATAGGGACTTACAACGCCTCAAACGGCCTTTGCTGCGGATTCGCTCCGGTGACGCCGGATTCCTACAGGAGGGGATGCGTGGCCTTCGTGGCCCAATCGGGCCTCTTCGGTGCCATGTACCTCTATCGGATGAAGAGATTCGGCTTCAGCAAGGTGTGCTGCTTGGGGAACAAAGCGGATTTGGATGAGAGCGATATTTTGGAATATCTTGAAGGCGATCCCGAAACCAAAGTCGTATGCCTTTATATCGAGAGCGTGAAGGATGGGAGGAGATTTCGGGAGCTCGCCCTCAAGATGCTCCCGAGGAAGCCTCTCATCGTGCTCAAAGGAGGGAGGACCGAGCCGGGGAGGAAGGCCGCATCATCTCACACCGGAACCATGGCCGGAAGAGATGAGATCTACGAGGCTTTTTTCAAGCAGCTCGGGATCATAAGAGCTCAGAGCTTCGAAGATCTGTTTGATCTCGCTCAGACCTTCGCCTGCGAGCCCCTTCCCAAAGGAAGAAAGCTCGGAATTATAAGCCTCACCGGCGCGGGATGCGTTGTGGCCGCCGATGCCGCCGCCTTCAGCGAGCTTCCGCTTGCTTCCTACTCCCCGAGGACCTTGAAGATGCTCCGAGATCTCTTCCCCCGCTGGGCTCCCGTCGGAAGCCCTCTTGACGTCTGGACCGCCGTGGAGGAGAGCGGCTTCGTGAAGACCTACAGGGTTTCCCTTCAGGCCTTCGCGGAAGATGAAGGTGTGGATATCATCTTGGCCGTCATTCCGGCGATGAGGAGCTTCAAGGAGGAGATAAAGGAGGCCTTCTCGGATCTCAAATTAAGCAAACCCCTCTTCTTGGTGCTGCTTGAGGGGGAGGCCGAAGTATACGAGGAGATAGCATCCTTCCTCCGGGAGCGCGATCTCCCCCCTCCCTTCCCGGATATAAGCAGAGCCGTAAGGTGCGCGGGGATCTTGGCGAATTACGCCGAGCGCTTCGGAGGCTTGAGGGAGTAGATGAGCCTCAGCCCCGCAACTCCCTCCCGCAGGAAGGCCTGGAGCTTTGAGGTCTGCCTCAGCACGGCGAGATCGGAGAGGGAGCGGTGGAAGCCCAGAGATCGCAGCTTCCTGTAGCGCATTTTTTGAAGCTTCTTGGGGGATGTGGCTCCGAGGCGATGAAGTTCGGCGAGGAGATAGCGGCGCAAGGTGAGAGCGGTTTCGGCCGGATCGGCGTGCGCTCCTCCCTCGGGCTCCGGGATTACGACATCGGCTATCTGAAATTCCTTGCTCTCCCTCGCCGTGAGGCGAAACGCCTGAGCGATCTCCGGAGCTTTCATTTCATCCTCGAAGAAGATGCGAGCCGCCCTCTCCGGAGAGAAGGCGGTGAGGACGGCGTTTTCGAGCATGAGGATTCGATCGGCGATTCCGAAGGACAGGAGCTCCTCCGCCCTCCCCTCCCCTAAGATCACGGTGATGACCGGAGCGGGAAGCTCCGAAAGGCACCTTGAGATCTCCCCCACAAGATGCCCCAATCCCTTGCTCTCCTCCTCTTCCGAAAAGCTCGCATCGGAGCGGGAGTCGATGAAGATCACCGCGGGGAGGCGGAACTTGCGGGCGATCTCCAGAGCCCTTCGAGCTTTGAGAAGCCCCCTCGCGAAAGCTCCCTCCTCCCTCCTCTCCTCTCCCACCACCACGACCGGAATCTCCCCGAATTCCGCAAGGCCGCAGGTGAAATACCGCTCATCTCCTCCGGAGCGATCTCCGTGAAGCTCGATGAAGCTCTGAGCGAGATACGGAAGGAGATCCCTGAGGGAGGGGCGATCCTCGCGATGAGTGAATTTGAGGATCTCCGAGAGGGAGCGGGGAGGGGGGTTGTAGAGCGGCGTCCTCATCTCCCCCCCTCTGAGCGGAGGGCGGGCCTTGAGGAGGCTCAGGAGCAGGGAGAGGAGAAGCCTCAGCCTTGAGCGGGGGACGATCTGATCGATCATCCCCCTTTTGAACTGAAATTCGGCGGTGCCGAACTCCCCCTCTTCGGCTCCGGGAGGGGAGAAGCTCACCAAAGCCCCCGGCTCGGCGATCACGAAATCCCCCAGAAACCCGAGGCCTCCGAGCGCCTCTCCGCAAACGGGATTGCAGAGCACGGAGATGAAGGGCATTCCGGCTCGGGAGAGCTTCTCCCTCGCCGCCGCGATCTTCCCCATCTGAGCTAAAGAGAGAGGGCTCTCCTCGATCCTCACCCCCAAGCTCGAGATCGCTCCCACAACCGGAAGCTTCCTCC
>CAYRBX010000141.1:0-2349 GCA_964422695.1 uncultured Dehalococcoidia bacterium | reverse complement strand
GGAGGGAGCTTTCGCCCTTCGGGGAGCTCAGGGAGGCGGGAGCGGTGGCGCTGAGCGATGATGGGAATCCGATCTCGGATTCCAAGATCCTGCGGGCGGCTTTGGAGCAGGCGAAGATGTTCGATCTCCCCATCTTCGAGCATCCGGAGGATCCGGCTCTCGCAGAGGGCGTGGCGCACGAGGGGCCGGTGGCCGCGAGATTGGGGCTTTCCGGAATCCCCGCAGAAGCCGAGGAGATAGCGGTGAGGAGGGGGATAGCTCTGGCGGAGCTCACGGGAGGGAGGATTCACTTCCTCCACCTGAGCTCCCGCAAATCCGTCGAGGCCGTAAGGGAGGCGAAGGAGAGAGGAGTGAATGTGTCGGCCGAGGTCACCCCTCATCACCTCTTCCTGACCGAAGAGCGCCTCCTCCGGCCTCTTCCCTACGATCCCAATGCGAAGGTGCGCCCTCCGCTGAGATCCGAGGAGGACAGGAGGGCTTTGATTCAGGGGCTGAGGGAGGGGGTTATAGACGCGGTGGCCACCGATCACGCTCCTCATGCTCCGGAGGACAAGCTCTGCGAATTCGATAGAGCCGAATTCGGAATAAGCGGCCTCGAGACGGCCTTCGGAGTGCTCATGACTCTGGTGAGAAGAGGGGAGCTCGAGCTTCCGACCGTGATCTTGAGGCTCACGAGAGGCCCGGCTTCGATTCTGGGGAGGAGGGATATGGGGATCTTGGAGGAGGGGGCTTTAGGGGATCTTGTGATCTACGATCCGCACAGGGAGTGGATCGTCGATCCCGAGGAGTTCGCCTCAAAGGGGAAGAACACCCCTCTCGCCGGCGAGAAGCTGTGGGGGAAGATCATGGCCACGGTGGTGGGAGGGGAGGTGGCCTTCAGGGAGGAGGAGGTGAGGCTTATCGCATGAAGAGGGCTTTCCTCGCTCTTGAGGACGGGACGGTTTACTGGGGTAGGCTCTTCGGAGCCGAGAGGGAGGCTTTCGGAGAGGTGGTTTTCAACACGAGCATGACGGGATATCAGGAGATCCTCACCGATCCCTCCTATGCGGGCCAGATCGTCACCTTAACCTATCCTCTCATCGGAAATTACGGCATCAACGAAGCGGATTTCGAATCCAAGAGGATTCAAGCCGCAGGCCTTGTGGTTCGGGAGGAGTGCAGAGCCCCGAGCCACATGCTCTCCCGCCGCACCCTTCACGAATTCCTTCAGGAATACGAAATCCCCGGACTCTCGGAGGTGGATACGAGGGCTTTGGTGAGGCGATTGAGGAACTTCGGGGTGATGATGGGATGCATTTGCTTTGAGAGATCCCCAAAGGAAGCTCTGGAGGAGCTGGAGCGCTTCCCCCGTTACGATACGATGGATTTCGCACAAAAAGTCTCCTCCAAGATCCCCGCATTATGGCTTCCCGACAGGGAGCGCCCTCTTGAGGCCGAGGATCTCGAGCTCCTCTCCTTCGAGATCTCAAAAGCGAAGGAGGAGGGAAGGGCGAGGCTGCATGTGGCGGTTCTGGATTGCGGCCTCAAGCACAACATCCCCCGCTCCCTCAACCGCTTGGGCTGCGCCGTCTCGATCCTCCCCTGCACCGCCTCCTTCGAGGAGATAAGATCCCTCTCCCCGGACGGGGTGCTCCTCTCGCCCGGTCCGGGAGATCCGGCGCTCCTCGGCTACCTCTTGGAGAAGATAAGGCTCGTCTTGGAGCACTTCCCCGCGATGGGGATTTGCCTCGGGCATCAGCTCATAGCGAGGGCTTTCGGCGCTCAGACCTTCAAGCTCAAATTCGGGCATCGAGGAGGGAATCATCCGGTGAAGGATCTTGAGAGCGGAAGGGTTTACATCACGGCGCAAAATCACGGATACGCCGTCGATCCTCAGACCCTGCCTCCGGATCTCGTGGTAACGCATATAAACCTGAACGACGGAACCGTGGAGGGATTGCGACATCGCAAGCTCCCGATCTTCTCCATTCAATACCACTCCGAGGCCTCTCCGGGGCCTCTCGACAACATGTACCTCTTCGAGAAATTCGTGAAGTTGATGGAAGGAAGAGGCGCGCAAGATATATAATTACCTCCGGAGCTCACAACCCCTTTCGGGGTGGGAAGCTCCGGAGGAAAGGTGGGGCTTTCAAAATCCTCCGCCCGGATCGGAAAGACCGGGACGGGAAGAGGGAGAAGAGAAAGCGCCGCTCCCTCGGCGCGAGCGGCGCTTTTTCTTTTAGATCCTTCCGGCGAGGGGCGATGAGCGGGGCGATAACCGATGTTCCGGGGATAAAGGTGGGGCATTTCACAGATCTTGCGAGAGCCACAGGATGCACGGTGATCTTGTGCGAGGAGGGGGCCGTGGGA
>CAYRBX010000140.1:0-2397 GCA_964422695.1 uncultured Dehalococcoidia bacterium | reverse complement strand
GCTCTCTCAAATTGCGCGCGATGGGCTCGGGCTGGAGGAGGCCGGGGAAGAGGGGATTGCGCTCCCCGTGAATTTCGAACACCTCGGTCCTTCCGCCCGAGAGGATCTTCGGGAGATATCCGGCCGCGGCTCCGTACATGGGATCGAAGATCACCCGGAATCCCGCCTCCTTCAGCGCTTCGATATCCACGAGCTTCCTCAAATGCTCGAAGTAAACGGGAGCGAAATCAAAGCATTCCACAATCCCCCTGCGCTTCGCCTCCTCGAGAGGCATGTGCTTCACCTCTTCGGAAGGAGGAATGCGCTTTTCTATCTCATCGGTTATCTCAGGAGGGGCGCTCGTGGCGTCCTCCGGCTTGTACTTGAATCCGTTCCACATGGGGGGGTTGTGGCTTGCCGTTATGATGATGCCTCCTCCGGCGCTCTTGGCTTTGATGATGTAGCTCGCCACGGGGGTCGGGGTGGGATGAGCGCAGAGGAACACCTTTATGCCGTTCGCGGCCAAGACCTCGGCCGCCGCTTTTGCGAATTCATCCGAGGCGAAGCGAGTATCGTAAGCCACCACAAGACCTCTCTCCTCCCATCCGAGATCCCTTATGTAATTCGCCACCCCCTGAGCGCATCGCCGGACGTTGCCGAAGGTGAACTCCCGCGCGATCACCCCTCTCCATCCGTCGGTTCCGAATTTTATCTTCTCCTCCATCTCTGCTCCTCCTCGGGGCCGTGCTCCGTTTTGCCTTTGAGGATATCCATGGCGTGAGGAAGGATGGGGAGGATGGCCTCAAGGCATTCTCGAACCCCTCTGGGGCTTCCGGGGAGGTTTATGATGAGAGTCCTCCCCCTTATCCCGGCAACCCCCCGGCTCAGAGCTGCGAAGGGGGTGCGCTTCAAGCTCTCAAAGCGCATGAGCTCGGGAATCCCCCGAACTTCCCTCTCCACAACCTCCAGGGTGGCTTCGGGAGTCACATCTCTCGGCCCGAGCCCCGTCCCCCCGCTCGTGAGGATGAGATCCAATTTCTCCTCATCGGCCCACTCGCAGAGCTTCCTCTTTATCATCTCCCTCTCATCCGGCACGATCTCCATCTTCTCCACCGATGCCCCAAGCTCTCTCAAAATCCGAAGGGCTTCGGGGCCGCTTTCATCCTTCCTCTCCCCGGCAAACCCTTTATCGCTCACCACCAGAATTCCCGCTCGGAACATCTCCCTCCCCCTCTCATTATGCCCTCTCCCCCGGGGAATCGGAAATATGGCAAACTGAAAGCGGAATGAGGGAGATCTTGGAGGAGGCGCTCGATACGGCGAGGGCTTTTGGGGCTTCGTATGCCGATGCCCGATGGGTGGAGCTCCGGCGCGAGGAGATAAGGATAAGGGATCTGGAGACCGAAGAGCTCAGGCGGGAGGAGAGGAGGGGGGTGGGGATCAGGGTTTTGTGCGAGGGGGCTTGGGGCTTCGCGGCCGCGGCCGATCCATCCCCGAGGGAAGCTTCGGAGGCGGCGGAGCTTGCCGTTCGCCTCGCCCGGGCGGCGGCTCGGATCAGAGCGCGGAAGGTCGATTTGGGAGGGCCCGTAAGGAGCAGGGGATCTTACAAGACCTTCTACGAGAAAGATCCCTTCTCCGTTTCCGTGGAGGAGAAGATCGAATTGCTCCTTCAAGCCCTCTCCGAAATGCGAAAGGAGAAGGAGGTGAAGGTGGCGGAGGGGTGGATTCGATCCGAAAGGGAGCACAAGATCTTCGCGAGCACCGAGGGGAGCTGGGTGGATCAGGAGCTTGTTCGCTGCGGGGCTTCGATCAGAGCTTGGGCGGTTCGGGAGGATGAAGTTCAGGTGCGAAGTTATCCTTCGAGCTTGGGCCACATGGAGTCGGGGGGGTGGGAGGTGGTGGAGAGGCTTGATCTTGTGGGGAACGCCCGGAGGATCGCCTGGGAGGCCGCCGCTCTGCTCTCCGCCCCCCTCTGTCCGGATCTCGTCACCACCGTGATCTTAGACGGAGCGCAGCTCGCCCTTCAAATTCACGAGAGCTTGGGGCATCCGGCCGAACTCGACAGGGTTCTCGGAACCGAAGCTTCTTACGCCGGAACAAGCTTTTTAACTCCGGAGAAGAGGGGCTCCTTCCGCTACGGTTCGGAGGAGGTGACCTTGGTGGCCGATGCCACCGCTCCCGGGGGATTGGGGAGCTTCGGGTGGGATGACGAGGGGGTTCCGGCGCAGAGGATAGTGCTTGTGGATCGGGGGATCTTCCGGAATTACCTGAGCTCGCGGGAGACGGCCGCGATCTTGGGGATGAGGAGCGGCGGAGCGATGCGAGCTTCGGGATTCGATCGAATGCCTCTCGTGCGGATGACGAACATAAATCTCGAGCCGGGGGAATGGAAGTTCGAGGATCTCATTTCGGATACGG
>CAYRBX010000139.1:0-2410 GCA_964422695.1 uncultured Dehalococcoidia bacterium | reverse complement strand
GATGGAGCTCAAATTGGAGTATCCCGAAACCCTCAATTGCGCGGAGTACCTGATCGACAGGCATGTGAGGGAGGGAAGAGGGGATAGGGTTGCGGTCTACTATGAGGAGTGGCCTTTGAATCGCCCCGACGGGAAGGCCACCTACCGCGATCTCATGGAGCTCACGAACAAGTTCGGAAGGGCTTTGAGAGATCTCGGCTTGGAGTATGAGGATCGCATCGGAATTATGATGTACGATTCCCTCGAATACTTGGTGAGCTTCTTCGGGGCTGTTAAGATCGGAGCCATTCCCGTTCCCATCCCCACGATGTTAACCCCCGAGGAGGTGGAGTACAGGCTTGAGGATTCGGCGGCGAAGGCCTTCGTGGTTTATGAGGAGTTCGCGGAGCTCGCTCGGGAATTGAGGGGAAAGCTCCGCCATTTAAAGCATGTGATCGTGATAGGGAAAGCTCCTGAGGGAATGCTCTCCTACGATGAGCTCATGGAGAAATCCCCGCCGGAGCTCGATATAGAGCCCACCCACAAGGACGATATGTGCTTCTTCCTCTACAGCTCCGGAACGACGGGAGCTCCCAAGGGGGTGGTGCACTACCAGCACGATATGCTCGCGATCGCCGAATCGAATGCGGTGGCGCAGTGGAAGGCGACCGAAAATGATGTGTTCCTCGCCACTTGGCGCGCTTTCTTCGCGGCGGGGCTGGGAGGGCCTTCGGCCGCCTGGCCGTTCTACGTGGGGGCCGCCACGGTGATGTGGCCGGGCAATCCTCCGGGAAGGCTTGTTCCCGAGGACTTCGCCCGATTGGTGGAGAAGTACAAGGTGACCATTCTCGGAGGAGTTCCCACCTTCTTCATGAGATGGCTTACGAGCGAGGAGGCCATGAAATACGATCTGAGCTCGCTCCGCCTCACCCTCTCCGGCGCCGAGCCCACTCCCCCCTCCCTCTACAAGGAGTGGAAGGAGAAGGTAGGATGCGAGCTTCATGATACCGTGGGATCCACCGAGACCCTTCACTCCTTCCTCTGCAGCCAGCCCGGCTCTGATCATCCCGGCCTTCGTCCTTATCCCGGCTGGAAGGTCAAGCTGGTCGATGAGGAGGGGAGGGAGATCACGGAGCCCGGAAAGCCCGGAAGCCTCCTCCTGAGCTTCGATTCCGCCACGAACCTCTACTGGAGGAAGCACGAGAAGACCAAAGCGACCTTCCAAGGCGAGTGGATCAACCTCGGAGATAACTTCTATATGGATGAGAAAGGGTACTTCTGGTATCTCGGCCGCGCCGATGAGATGATCAAGCAGAGGGGGATGTGGGTATCCCCCAAGAAGGTCGAGGATGCGGTGGTCGCGCATCCCGCCGTCCTCATGGCGGCGGCCGTTCAATCTTACACTCCGGATGAGGGGCTTCCCATCGTCAAGCTGTTCGTGGTTCTGAAGGAGGGGTATCGGCCCTCCCCGGAGATCGAAGCTCAGATAATGGATATCTGCAAGGAGAAGCTCGCCTCTTGGGAGAGGCCGCAGGTCATAGAGTTCGTCGAGGATCTGCCCAGGCTTTCGACCGGCAAGGTCTCAAGGCTCCTCCTCAAACAGCGGGAGGATCAGAAGCTCTTGGAGATGAGGAAGAAGATGGAGGAGAAGAAGGCCTGAGCCTCTTCGCCTCCTTAAAGCTCGATCTCAAGGCTTCGGGAGGGGGGTATGAAGGGGGACCTTCAGTCTTTTGTGGAAGAGCTCGAGCGCGCGGGGGAGCTCCTCAGGATAAAGGAGGAGCTCTCCACCCGGTTTGAGATCGCGGCGGCGATAAAGTACATCGCCTACCCGAGGGGGAAGGCGATCCTCATCGAGAAGCCCAAGGGGTATGACGTCCCCGTCGTGGGAAACCTCTTCGGCTCTCTCAAATTCCTCTCCCTCGCCCTCGGGGTTCCGGAGGGGGAGGTGATCTCGGCCTTCAGGGAGAGGGTGAGGAATTTCGTGGAGCCCCGGATTGTGAATTCCGGGCCCGCTCAGGAGGTGATCGTGGAGGATGTGGATATCACAAGAGAGCTTCCGGTTCTCGTGCATCATGAAAGGGATGCGGGCCCTTACTTCACCTCGGCCTTCACCGTGGCCAAAGATCCGGAGACGGGCGCTCGGGGGATGGGCCTTCATCGCATTCAGGTGAAGGGGAAGGATAAGATCGGGATCTTCCTCGCCACCCCTCCGCTCTCCTCCTTCCTCGCCAAAGCCGAGAGGATGGGAAAGCCTCTTGAGATCGCGATCGTCTCGGGCGCCGATCCCCTCACCTTCTGCGCGAGCATCGTGTACGCTCCGGGGATCGATAAATTCGGGATCGCCGGGGGATTGAGGGGAGAGCCCGTCGAGCTTGTAAGGTGCAAGACGGTGGATCTCGAGGTTCCGGCGAACGCTCAGTTCGTTCTTGAG
>CAYRBX010000138.1:0-2430 GCA_964422695.1 uncultured Dehalococcoidia bacterium | reverse complement strand
CATCCTCCCCCCTCCCCCCTCGCAGCACAAGCTCCTCTCCCTGGCCTGCTCGAACTCCAAAAGCTCAAGCCCGGGAACGAGCTTCAATATCCTCCTCGGCTCCTCGTAAATCCCGTTATGCCGTCCGAGGTAGCAGGGATCGTGGTAGGCCACCTTGCGTTCAAAGCGCCTCAGAAGCCCCTTCCTCTCCTCCAAGAGGGGGAGGATGAACTGAGTGTAATGTCGAACCGGAACGGGAAGGTCGTACAAATTCCTCAGGGCGTTGAAACAATGAGGGGAGAGCGTTACGATCTCCCTCACCTCATAGCGCTTGAAGCTCTCGAGATTCCTCTCCCTCAGGAATTCGAAAAGCCCCTCCTCTCCCATTTTGAGAACCTCGTTCCCGCAGCACAATTCCTCAGCTCCCAGAATGCAGAAATCCACCCCCAATTTCCGGAGGACTTCGGCCGCGGCTTGCGCCATCCTCCGGGCTTCAAGATCGTAGCTCGGCGCGCATCCCACGAAGAGCAGCACCTCCCCCCTTTCCCCTCTCGTGAGATCCTTCACTTGAAGCTGCGAGGACCAGAGGGCTCTTTCGGCCTTGGGGAGGCGCCAGGGGTTTCCGAAGCGGAAGACGCTCTCCAGAGCTCGAGCTCCCGTGCGGGGAACCCTCCCCTCCTCGACGAATATGCTTCGCGTTCCCACAATCGCCTCTACGATCTCCACCCGAGCGGGGCAGCTCATCTCGCACTCCCCGCAGGTGGTGCAATCCCAGATCTCCCCGAACATGAGCTCATCGGCTTCCACCTCCCCCTCCGCAAGCTTTCGGATCATGAGCATGCGCCCCCGAGGAGTGGAGGTCTCCCGATGAGGAGCTCCCCGGCGGGCGAGAGGGCAGGAGGCTATGCAGAGGCCGCATCTCACGCAACGCTCGGCTTTGGCCCGAAGCTCCTCCCTCCTCATCTCCCTTCAGGGAAGGCGAAATGCGGTGCCCGCGGAGCTCAGGATGAAAGATCTCCCGAAGCTTTCGGAGAAGAGCTTCACGGCTCCCCAAGATGTGCAATGAGCCGGAATGACGACTTGTGGATTTAGCTTCGAGAGCTCCTCGATCGTCCTTCGGGCGGCCTCCTTCCACCCGCGGCCCGTGAGGTGAAATCCCCCCATCACCCCGTAGATCTCCTTCACGCCCGTCACCTTGCGGGCGTGAAGGATCGTGTTCACAACCCCCGAGTGAGCGCATCCCGTGATCACGAAAAGCCCCCTTCCCTTGAGGTTCACCGCGATCCCCTGATCATCCAATATGAGATCGGGCTCGAGCCTCCCCTCCCTCTCGATATAAGCTCCCGGAAGCCCTCCTTCGAAATCCGTCGTCCTCTCCACAGGGCCGAGGACGAGGAGCTTCCCTCCGGCAAGGAGGCGGGGCCCTTCCACCTCCTCTATTCGAACTCCGCTCTCCTCAAGCTCCTCCCTTCTGAGCTGCGGAAGCATCGCCCTCCCCTCCGGGAGATCTATCCAGCGCTTCCGGAAGGCATCGGGATGAGCGAAGAGCTTGAAGCCTCCGAGAGCCCGAGCAAGCTCTTTAAGCCCTCCGAAATGATCCATGTGGCCGTGGCTTAAGATCACCGCTTCTATTTCCCGAAGATCTACTCCGAGCCAAGCGGCATTTCGGAGGACGACATCTTCGGACCAGCCCGCATCGAAGAGGAAGGAATGAGCTTCCCCTCCGCCGAAGATCCTTACAAGAAGCGAGAATCCCCCATCGGCGAGGAGGAAGCTTTTCGGAATCCCCCCTTCTCTTACGAGCGGAGGTCGCAGGACCTCCGGCCTTCCCTCCTCCCAGGAGGGGAGAAGGGGATCGAGGAAGTTGTCGTCAAGCACGACGATCTCGATCCTCTCGACCTCTTCGAGCTCCGGCACCTTGCGCCTCCCATTTGCGAAATTCGGCATATCTTATGAGATTCGAGAGGGCCTTCACGGCTCTCTGAGGGGAGGAGAAGAGGGGGATTTGCCTTCGGCGGAACGCCTCGTAGAGCCTCGTCCCCCGAAGGGCTTCGGAGAAGATGCTGCAGAAGACGACCGGCTTTCCCATCTTCTCCCTCTTCTCCAAAACCCTCTCCAGATCCTCAAGCTCCTCCTCCTCTCGAGCTCTGAAGAAAGATCGCGCCTCCTCCTTTTCGAGGAACTCCCCCGAGATGCTCCCCTGCAGCGCGTAGGAGATCCCTATCCCTCCGATCATCAAAGCCGCATCGACATTCTCATCTTCCAGCAGGATCTCGAGGCATCGGTAGGCGGCGAAGAACGCCATCACCGTGTCCACCGGATTGGAGCGAGGCCATCGGGGAGGGAGGATCTCGTCTATTCGCTCCACGGTCTTGGGGGAGAGAGGGGCGAGCGCGAGGCCCGCCTTCTCGCATGCATCTGCGGCCAGCACCCCGTACCCTCCCCCTCCGG
>CAYRBX010000137.1:0-2476 GCA_964422695.1 uncultured Dehalococcoidia bacterium | reverse complement strand
GGATAGAGATCGAGAGGATCAAAGAGGCCTACTTCTCGCTCCTCCGCCTCCCCTTCGATTTCCTGCTCGTCGAGGGAGCGGGAGGGCTCCTCGTCCCCCTCACCGAAGATGTGCTCCTTGTGGATCTCGTAAGGGAGCTTGAGATCCCCGTCCTCCTCGTCTCGAGGAACTCCCTCGGAACCGTAAATCACACCCTCCTCTCGATCGAAGCGCTGAGGCATCGGGGGATGCGGATCTTGGGGGTGATCTTCAACGAGATCGGCGAGGAGAGGAGGGAGATAAGGGAGGATAATCCGAAGATCGTGGAGAAGCTCGGAGGGGTTGAGGTTCTGGGGGTTCTTCCCTTCTTGAGGGAGATGGGGGAGCTCAGAAAGGCCTTCAAGCCCGTAGGGGAGCGCATTTTGAGAAGGATTTGCGAAGTTCGCTGAAGGGGGCGGGTATGGAAGAGCTCATCCTGAAAGATCTCCGCCACATCTGGCATCCGTATACGCAGATGAAGGATCTGGAGGAGGAGCCCCCGGTGCTTATAACTCACGCCGAGGGGGTGAAATTGTACGATGCTTCGGGGAACTTCTACTACGACACCATCTCATCGTGGTGGTGCAATGTTCACGGGCACAATCATCCGAGGATAAAGGAGGCGATAAAGAGGCAGCTTGATGAGCTCGAGCATGTGCTTCTTGCCGGATTCACTCACAAGCCGGCCGTCCTCCTTGCGGAGAAGCTCGTCTCCATAACCCCGGAGAATCTCGTTCGTGTTTTCTACTCGGATAACGGCTCGACCTCCGTCGAAGCGGCTTTGAAGATGTCCTTCCAGTACTGGAGGAATACGGGAAGATCTCGCAAGACGAAATTCGTTCATCCCCGAGATTCCTATCACGGCGACACCATAGGAGCGATGAGCGTGGGGGGGATCGAGCTCTACAGGGAGATCTTCTCCCCCCTCCTCTTCCCCACCTTTGAGATCCCCTCTCCTTACTGCTACCGCTGCCCCGCGGGGAAG
Source organism: uncultured Dehalococcoidia bacterium (assembly GCA_964422695.1). Taxonomy (GTDB): domain Bacteria; phylum Chloroflexota; class Dehalococcoidia; order SZUA-161; family CAYRBX01; genus CAYRBX01. Next base: position 1,473 of record CAYRBX010000137.1, on the reverse strand, counting down.
GAGAGGGGGAAGTGCGATATCGATTGCCTCAAGCCGCTGGAGGAGCTCCTCCGGGAGAGGAGCGAGGAGATCGCGGCCTTCATCTTGGAGCCCCTGGTGCAGGCTTCCGGAGGTATGATCATCTATCCGGCCGAGTATGTGAGGAGGGCCGCCGAGATCTGCAGGAGATATGAAGTTCATCTCATTCTCGATGAGGTGGCGACGGGCTTCGGGAGGACGGGGAGGATGTTCGCCTGCGAGATCGCGGAAGTGAAGCCCGATTTCCTCTGCCTCTCCAAGGGGATAACATCGGGCTATCTCCCCTTCGCGGCCACCCTCACGACCGAGGAGATCTTCCGAGCTTTTTACGCCGATTACGCCGAGAGGAAGACCTTCTTCCACGGCCACACCTACACGGGAAATCCCCTCGGAGCGGCGGCCGCTCTCGCGAGCTTGGAGGTCTTCGAGGAGGAGAGGGTGCTGGAGAGGGCGGGCGAGCTCATCCCCCTGTTTCACAAGCGGCTTGAGGAGTTCGGGAAGCTCGGGATCGTGGGAGATGTGAGATGCATCGGGCTTATAGGAGCTCTGGAGCTCGTGAGGGACAAGAGCACCAAGGAGCCCTTCCCCTTCGAGGAGAGAGCGGGATGGAGGGTTTACAGGAAGGGGCTCAGGAGGAATCTCATCCTGAGGCCTTTGGGAGATGTGATCTACTTCTTCCTCCCCCTCTGCATCAAAAGGGAGGAGCTGGAGGATATCATGGAGAGGGCTTTCGCCGTGCTCTCCGAGGTCGAGAGGGAGCTCTGCTGAGGAAGGAGGAAACGCCTTGAAAAAATGCCCTATTTGTCGGAAAAAATAATATTGGCCGAAAGATTTCGAGAATTAAGGGAGGAGAGGAGATGCCGAGGTACTGGGAAGATTACAATGTGGGAGACAAATTCGTGTCTCCGGAGCGAACCGTAACCGATGCGATGATCGTTATTCCCACGGCCATAGCCGGTTACACTCAGGCCTTCTTCTGGAGCGAGGAGGCCGCCAAGAAGACGCCCTTCGGAACGAGAATCGCTCCGGGCCCTCTCACCCTCCTCTTCATGGGAGGTCTTGAGGAGCAGACGGGGATGTGGGATGACGAGACGGCCATAGCTCTCGTGGGGATAGATAAGGTGAGGGTGAGAGCTCCCCTTCGCGCCGGAGATACCATTCACGTGGAGCTTGAGATCACCGAGAAGAGGGAGACGGGGAAGCCGGATCGAGGAGTGATCATCCACCGCTCGGTATGCAAGAACCAGAAGGGAGAGGTCATCGCCGAGATGGAACTCGCTCACTTGGTCAAACGACGCCCTCAGACCTGAAAGCCTCATTCTTCAGAAAGGCTTAATCGCGGGAATCTGAGCTGCGGGGGGCTTCGCTTCTCCCATCCCGGCCATCACGCGAGAGCCCCGATCGGAAGATCCGCGGGGGGTTTGAATGAGGGAGGATATGCTGAAGGTGATGGGA
>CAYRBX010000136.1:0-2483 GCA_964422695.1 uncultured Dehalococcoidia bacterium | reverse complement strand
ATCCGATCGAAGTTCGCTCGGCCGGCTTCCCCTCCTCCGAATTCCTCAAGAAGGCGAAGGAGATGAGGCTTTTGGACGGGCCGAGATCAAAGCCCTTTTTCGGCTGGCCTCCGGACCCCGGCCTTATCGAAGCCCTGAGGGAGTGGGGGATTGAGGTCTCCTCCTACAGATCGAGGAGGTTCGGAGAGGAGGATCTGCGAGCCGATCTCATAGTGACGCTGGACGAGAAGCTGGGGAGGGAGATCAGGAGGATCTACCCGGAGGCGAAGGAGAAGGTGATTTCGCTCGGAGAGCTCGCCGGAGATGAGGAGGATATCGCGGATCCCGTGGCGCTTCACGGCCCTTACGATCCGCCGGGGAGAACTCCTTACGATCTCGGCCCCGAGGTCTTCAAGCCCTGCATAAGGAAGATCGAGGAGAAGCTCAGAAGGGCGCTGCCCGAGATCCTGAGGAGGCTTGGGATCTCGTAAAGGCCTACCTCCTTTCCGCTTTCCTCCTGTGCCGCAGCTGGCCGCAAGCCGCTTCTATATCGGCCCCCTTCTCGCCTCTCACCGTCGCCTTGATTCCGTTGAGATCGAGGATCTCCCGGAATCTCTCCACCTCCTCGGGGGAGGGGCGCTCGAACCCCTCGACGGCCTGATTGTAGGGGATGAGGTTCACATGGCAATCGAAATCGCAAGCTCGGAGGAGCTTCGCCAGGCGGAAGGCGTGTTTGGGCTCGCTGTTTATCCCCTTGAGGAGCACATATTCGAAGGAGATCCTCCTCTTGGTCTTGAAGTAATACTCCTTGCACGCGTTCATGATCTTGTGAATGGGGGAGACGGCCGCCGGAATGAGGGAGCGCCGCAGCTCCTCATTGGGGGCGTGAAGCGAGATCGCGAGGTTCACCTGCATTCCCAAATTCGCAAGTTCGAGGATCCCGTCCGCGATCCCCACGGTCGAGACCGTCATCCTCCTCGCCCCTATCCTCGCCTCCTTGTTCAGGATCTCCAAAGCCCTGAAGAGCTCCTTTCTGTTGAGGAGCGGCTCTCCGATCCCCATGAACACCACATTGGTGCTCTCCGAAATCCGGGCGAGGAGCACCTGCCCCACGATCTCGGCGGCCGAGAGGTTCCTCACGAAATCCCTCCCCGAAGCGCAGAATTTGCATCCTATGGGGCATCCGACTTGAGTCGAAACGCAAATGGTCTCCCAATCTCTGTGCGGAAGCCAGACGCATTCCACCTTCTCCCCATCTTCAAGCTCGAGGAGGAACTTCGTCGTTCCGTCCGAGGATCTCCTCTCCTCAAGGACTTTGAAAGGGTATATCTCGGCGACCTCGGCGAGCTTCGCTCTCAACTCCTTCGGGAGATCCGACATGTTCTCGAATTTCGCGGCGCCCTTCCTGTAAATCCAGAGGGAGATCTGCCTTCCCCTGTAGGGCTCAAAGCCCAAGCTCCTCACGAAATCCCCGATCTCCCTTGCGGTCTTTCCCGCGAGGATCGTCTTCTTCACCTCCTCCATACCATCACCTTGGTGTAAAGCTCTCCGTAGATCACCTCGATCATCGAGGAGGGCTCCATTTCGAAATGGCGGAGGAAGAGGCCCGGGAAGGGGGAGATGATCACAAGGCTCTTCCACCTCTCATGCCTTTTGAGATTCTCGGCGAAAGCTCTGTAGAGCTTCTCTATCTTCCTGTAGGATCCCATCCTTATCCCGTAAGGGGGATTCGTCACGATTCGATCGAAATCGAGATCGGCGCGGCAGGCGTCCTCCACCCGGAATTCGATCTCCACCCCGGCCTTCCGGGCGTTCTGCTCCGCCCCCCGAATGTGCTTCGGGCTTATATCGTAGCCCGTGAGCTTCAGGTTCTTGCGGGTTTGCGGGAATCGCTCTCTCACCTTCTCGAAGGAGCTCTGCTCGAAGAAGGGGAGGTTGAAGAAGAGGAAATCGTGAGAGTTCGGGATATTCTGAGCGTATCTCGCCGCTTCGATCAAAATGGTTCCGGATCCGCACATGGGATCCAGCAACCCCTCCTCCTCCCTCCACTCCGAAAGCCTCACGAGAGCGTAGGCGATCGGAGGCTTCAGGGGGGCCGGATGCTCGTAAACTCTGTACCCCCTCTTCCCCAAGCCCTTCTCCCCCGTGGTGTCGAGGCCGAACCAGAACCTATCATCTCTCACCTCAACTCTGAAGATCACATCGGGCTCCTCGAGGTTCACCTTAAGCCTTATCCCCCTCTCCTCGAGAAAGGATTCGATGATGGCCTGGCCCACAACCCTCGCCACATCCTGAGATGTGAAATCGTGCTCCCCCTGCCGCTCCGCCCTCACGGCGAAAGCCTGAGATGGGAGGATGAGATCGCCGAAGCGGAGCTCCCTCACCTTCTTGTAGATCTCCTCAAGCTTTCGGAAATCCCCCCTCTCAAGAACGAGATAAACCCGATACAGGGAGCGCGAGAATAAATTCAGAACGTACACCTCCTCCATCCCCCCATCCACGCC
>CAYRBX010000135.1:0-2484 GCA_964422695.1 uncultured Dehalococcoidia bacterium | reverse complement strand
ATAAGGAGGAGATGGCTCTCCCTGAGCGAAATGATGGGGGCCGAGGTCGTGCTGATCGATGGGAAGAGGAGGATCGAGGGGAGGGCGGAGGGGGTGGATGAGGACGGAGCGCTCCTCTTGCGGAAGCCGGATGGAGCTCTTTTGAGAGTTCTGAGCGGAGATGTGAGCCTGCGGCCTGCGGAGGGGAGATGAGAAGGGAGGAGATCTTGAAGCTTCTGGAGCTTCCGCTCCTGGAGCTCTGCTTCCTGGCCGACAGGGCGAGGGAGGAGGGAGGGAGGAGGAGGATAGAGCTCTGCGCCATCACCAACGCCAAATCGGGGCTCTGCCCCGAGGATTGCAAATTCTGCGCTCAATCCGCAAGGCATAAAGCTCAAGCTCCGATCTACCCCCTCAAGAGCAGGGAGATCTTGGTCGAGGAGGCGAGAAGAGCGAAGGAGATGGGAGCGGAGAGGTTCAGCATCGTGACGAGCGGAAGGGCTCTGGGGTGGAGGGAGGTAAGGGAGGTGGCCGAAGCCGTGAGGGAGATAAGGGAGAAGGTGGGGATAAAGGTGTGCGCCTCCTTGGGGATGATAGAGAAGGAGAAGCTCCTCTTCCTGAAGGAGGCCGGCCTCTCCCGCTATCATCACAACATCGAGACCTCCCCCGAGTACTTCCCCAAGGTGGTGACCACTCACACTTTGGAGGAGAAGCTCAGGGTGATACGAGACGCCAAGGAGATCGGGCTTGAGGTCTGCTCGGGAGGGATCATCGGAATGGGGGAGAGCTGGGAGGACAGGGTGAATATGGCCTTCCTCCTCAGGGAGCTTGAGGTCGATTCGGTTCCCCTCAACTTCCTCATACCCATAAAGGGAACGCCTTTTGAGCATATGGAGCTCATCTCCGCCGAGGACGCCCTAAGAACTGTAGCCATCTTCCGCCTCATCCTTCCGGATAAAGCCATAAGGCTCTGCGGAGGAAGGGAGAAGGTGCTCGGGGACTTCCAGGGGCTCGCCTTCCTGGCCGGAGCCGACGCGATGATGATCGGAGGGTATCTCACGGTGAGAGGGAGGGAGGCGGAGGAAGATCGAAAGCTTGCAAGGGAAGCGGAGAGGATATGGAATGGGTAGATGAGTTCCTGGAGGGAAGGAGGAGGGAGGGGCTCCTTCGGGAGCTCAGGCCGGCCCTCCGGCATCTCCCCGGAAGGATCCTGTATGAGGAGAGGGAACTCATCAACTTCTCCTCCAACGATTACTTGGGGCTTGCAAGGCATCCCCTCCTCATCGAAAGCGCCAAAAAGGCGGCGGAATTCGGCACGAGCTCCTCGGCCTCGAGGCTTCTCGGGGGGGATCTCGAGCTACATCATCTCCTCGAGGAGGAGGTTGCCCGATTCAAGGGAAAGGAGAAAGCCCTCCTCTTCAGCACCGGGTATCAGGCGAATGTGGGGGTGATAAGCGCTCTTGTGGGAAGGGAAGATGCCGTCTTCTCGGATGAGCTCAATCACGCGAGCATCATCGACGGCGTCATCCTCTCCCGAGCCGCTCGCTTCATCTTCCGCCACAACGACGTCGGGCATCTCGAAGAGCTCCTCAGGAAGGAGAGGGCTAAATTCCGAAGAGCTCTGGTCGTAACCGAAGGGGTTTTCAGCATGGAGGGGGATAGAGCGCCGCTTCGCGAGATAGCCTCCCTGAAGGAGAGATACGATTTCATCCTCCTCGTGGATGAAGCGCACGCCACGGGGATTTTCGGGGAGAGGGGGAGCGGAGTGGTCGAGGAGGAAGGAGTTGAGGAGGAGGTCGATATCATAATGGGGACTTTCGGGAAGGCCTTGGGGAGCTTCGGAGCTTACATCGCCTCCTCCGAGAAGCTCATCTCATATCTTGTGAACACTGCGAGGAGCTTCATCTTCACCACCGCCCTCCCCCCTCCGGTCGTCGGAGCAAGCCTCGCCGCTTTGAAGGTCATAAGGGAGGAGCCCTGGAGGAGGAAGAAGCTCCTGGAGAACGCCTCCTTCTTCCGGAGGAAGCTTGAGGAAGCGGGTTTCAAGACGAGGGGGTGCACGCAGATCGTCCCCCTCATCCTCGGAGAGGCCGAGAGGGCGGTGAGGGCGAGCCGAAGCCTCATGGAGAGGGGGATTTTCGTCCTCCCCGCAAGGCCTCCCACCGTCCCCCCGGGGGAATCGCGCCTGAGGTTCTCCCTCTCCTGCGATCACACGAGGGAGGATCTCCTGAGGGCGGTCGAGTGCCTGATCGAGATCTCGGAGCCCTCGCCTTCAAGATGAAAAGCGTTTTCATCGCCGGAACCGACACCGAAGTGGGGAAGAGCGTGGTGTGCGGGTGCCTCGCCTCCTTCCTCTCCGAGAGGGGATTTGAGGTCGTCACTCAGAAATGGGTGAGCACGGGATCCTCCGATTTCCCCGAGGATCTTGAAGTTCACCTGAAGTTCATGGGGAGGAGGAGGGAGGATGTGGCCGATCTCCTCCCCCTCCTTGTTCCCTACAGCTTCCCC
>CAYRBX010000134.1:0-2507 GCA_964422695.1 uncultured Dehalococcoidia bacterium | reverse complement strand
CAGCTTCATCTTCCTCGGCCCCACCGGAGTGGGGAAGACCGAGCTCGCCAGAGCTTTGGCCGAATTCCTATTCGACGATGAGAGGGCTCTTGTTCGAATAGATATGTCGGAGTACATGGAGAAGCACTCGGTGGCGAGGCTCATCGGAGCTCCTCCCGGATATGTGGGATATGAGGAGGGAGGGCAGCTCACCGAAGCCGTTCGCCGCCGTCCCTACAGCGTCATCCTCTTCGATGAGATCGAGAAAGCTCATCCCGAAGTTCTGAACGTGCTCCTTCAGGTTCTCGACAGCGGCCGCCTCACCGACGGGCAAGGTCACACCGTCGATTTCAGGAACACGGTGATCATAATGACCTCAAATCTCGGAAGCGAGTGGATAAGCATGCCGGGCCTCTCTCGGGAGGAGATCCGAGAGAGGGTGATGGAAGCTCTGAGAGCTCATTTCCGTCCCGAATTCCTGAACCGCATAGATGAGATCATCGTCTTCCATCCTCTCACCTTCGAGCACATCAAGGAGATCGTCGATATGCAGATGAGGAAGATACAGGAGAGATTGCGGGAGCGCGAGATAAGCATTGAGCTCACCGAAGGAGCAAAGGAGTTCTTGGCGAGAGAAGGTTACGATCCGGTGTACGGAGCGCGTCCTCTCCGCAGGACCATCGAGCGCCACATCCTCGATCCTCTCGCCTTGAAGCTCGTGAGCGGAGAGTTCAGAAGCGGAGATCACATCATCGTCGATTTCGAAGGAGATCGCTTGATCTTCAGGAAAAAGGAGCTCGTCAAAACGGCTTTTTGAAGCAGAGGGGGTGATGAATTTATGGGCAAGGATCTGAGGCTCATGCTGAAGAGCTGCCCCAAGTGCAAGGGGGATCTCTTCCTGAGCTCGGATGAGTACGGATGGTATTGGGAGTGCTTGCAATGCGGCTACGTCAATTACTTGGGGGAGGCCGAAGTTGATATCGAGTCCCGGGAAGCTCCGGAAGTCCTCGAAGCTATAGCGAACGGAAGCAAGAGCTGATTTATCGAAACTCCGGTCAGGGGGGTGAGCTCATGCCGATCTACGAATATGAATGCATCGAATGCGGCCGCCGCTTCGAGAAACGACAGAGCTTCGGGGAGGACGGTCGCCCTTCCTGCCCCTTCTGTCAGGGGGAGGCTCGAAGGGTCTTTCATCCCGTTCCCATCATCTTCAAGGGCCCGGGTTTTTACGTGACCGATAGCCGCGGAAGCGGAAATAAGGAAGATAAGGAAGAGGAGAAGAAGTAGAGTCGGATTTGAGAGCGAATGCCGAAACCCGGCGGCATCCCCGCCGGGTTTTTCATTCAGTTGTAAAATATAATTGCCGATCGCGAGAGGAGAGGAGATGCCCGGAAGAGCCATACTCGTCATCCCCCAATCCCTCCTCGAGAAGATAGATGCCTACCGGGGGGAGATGAGCCGCGCCGAGTTCATAGATTTCTGCATCGAAGCCCTCATTCGGGAGAAGGAGCTTGAGGAGGAGAGAGCTCCTTCGGAAAAGGCTTGGCGCTTCCGAAAGCCGGCTCGCATTCTCAGAGAGGAGGAGAACAGAGGAGTGACAAAGGAGGAATTCGAGGAATTCAAGCGCAGCATAACCGAGCTTCAGCGCAGCTTCATCGAGTTCTTCACCACCTACAGCCTCGAAGCTCTATCCAACCGCATGTCTCCCGAAGAGCAAGAGCGCTTCAGGCAGCAGGTGAAAAAGCTTCTGGAGCTCTGATCCCGAAGCCCCCGGCTCATGGCCCGCTTCTTCATCCCTCCTGAAAGCTTTCAGGGGGAGAAGGTGCTCTTGGAGGGAGAGGTATATCATCGCATTCGCAATGTGTTGCGAATGCGACCGGGAGATGTGATCGTCGTTCTTGATAATTCCGGCTGGGAGTACGAAGCGGAGATCCTGAAGATCGGGAGCGGAATCGCCGAGGGGAGGATAAGGGGGAAGCGAATCTGCCCGGCGGAGCCTCAAGTGAAGGTGAGGATCTTCCAAGCTCTGCTCAAAGGGGAGAAATTCGATTTCGTCCTCCAGAAGGGGACGGAGATAGGAGTTTCGGAATTCATCCCCTTCCTCTCCGAGAGGTGCGTGGCCAGAAATCCGGGAAGGGAGAAGCTCAGGAGATGGCATCAGATCCTCAAGGAGGCGGCCGAGCAGAGCGGAAGGGGGAAGATCCCCTCCCTCTCCGAACCCCTTTCATTCGAAGAGGCTTGTCGGAAGGCCGTAAGCCCCTGCCTCTTCCTCTGGGAGGGGGAGAGGGAGAGGCGCATTTCGGATGCGCTCGAGATGCTCAAGGCCTCATCTTCGCTCGATCTCTTCATCGGGCCCGAGGGAGGTTTCTCCCCCAGAGAAGCGGAGATGGCCCTTCGGAGCGGATTCCTTCCGGTGAGCTTGGGGAGGAGGATCTTGCGCTCCGAAACGGCCGCCATAGTGGCGGCGGCGCTCGCGCTTTATGTTCTCGAGGAGAGGGGGGTATAATCAAGGGAGATGAGAAGGGGAT
>CAYRBX010000133.1:0-2510 GCA_964422695.1 uncultured Dehalococcoidia bacterium | reverse complement strand
AAGAGCAGGGGAAGTTCTTCGAGAGGTTTTATCGAAGCGGGAAGAAAGGAGAGGGGGTGGGGTTGGGGCTTTCCATCTGCAAGAAGGTAGTAGAAGCACACGGGGGGAGGATCTGGGTGAGGAGCTCTCCCGGCAGGGGCTCCAGATTCAGTTTCTCCCTTCCGTTGCGGAAGGGAGACGCAGGTGAGGAAGAGGATCTTGATAATAGAGGATGATCCGGAAGTGCGGCGGCTCATGAGCCTCAATCTCGCCGCAAGGGGATATGAGGTGAGGGAGGCCGGAAGCGGGGAGAGAGGGCTTGAGATCCTGAGGCAGATTCCCGTGGATCTCGTGCTCCTCAACCTCACCCTTCCCGGGATCTCCGGATGGGAGGTCCTCAGGGAGCTGAGAGGAGATCCCTCGCTCAAGCACATACCCGTGATCATCTCCTCGCTTCGAGAGGAGGAGGGAAGAGCTCTGAGAGAAGGGGCTTCCGCCTTCCTCCCCAAGCCCTTCGATATACGCGCGCTCATCGCGAAAGTGGAGGAGGTCTTAAAGGGGGTGAGGGAGGGATGAGGAGAACGAAAATCCTCGTGGCGGACGACAATCCGGTCATTTTGAGATTGCTGAGAGCCAATCTGGAGAAGAGCGGCTTCGAGGTGTTCTTGGCGCAAGATGGGGAGGAAGCTCTTAACATAATGGAGCAAATCCTCCCCGATCTCCTGGTTCTGGATCTCATGATGCCGAGGGTGGATGGAATTGAGGTGTGCCGCCGCGTGAGGGAGTGGAGCGATATCCCCATCATAATCCTCACGGTGAGGGGGGCGATTTCGGATAAGGTGATGCTGCTCGAAATGGGAGCCGATGATTATCTCGTGAAGCCCTTCAGCGTCGAGGAGCTCTTGGCTCGGATAAAGGCGGTGTTGCGCCGCAAGGGGGAGGCGGGAATTCAGGAGCCTCCTTTCTTCGAGACCGGGAAGGTGCGAATAGATTTCGCGGCCCGCAGGGTTACGGTGGGAGGGATTCCGGTGAGGCTCACCTCAACCGAATACAGCATCCTCCGGGAGCTCGCTCTCAACGCGGAGAAGGTCCTCACGCATGAGATGCTGCTCTCCCGAGTGTGGGGACCCGAATGCCGGCATCAGAGGGAGTACCTCCGCGTTTACATTCACCTCCTCAGGCGGAAGCTCGGCGACGACCCCCAAAACCCCCGCTACATCCTCACCGAGCCCGGAGTGGGGTATTTCCTCCGCAAGCTGCCTCCCGAGCCCTGAGAGGTTTTTTATGGGATTTTTACGCCTCACGCCTTGATTTTATGCCGATTTTACGAAGCCCCCTTTAAATTTCATCTGCGGGATGAGGGTGAAAGTGCTCTTCGGGGAGGAGCAGGAGATCCTGAGGGAGGCCTATCGGCTTATCTTATCCAGGCATCCGCGAGTGGATGTCGTTGAGGCGGGGAGGGAGATCTTCGAAGGCGGGGTCGAGGATATCGAGAGGATCCTCGCCGAGATCTCGCCTCAGGTCGTGCTTGTGGGGGTGAGGGAGATCTCCCCCTCCGCGGTGAGGGCTTTGAGGATCGCGAGGAAGCTCTCGGATGCGGGGATCATCTTGCTTTTCGCCTCTTGGAGCCCCGAGGGCCTTGAGGAGCTGAGGGAGTTCGTGAGGAGGGGGATCTCCAAAGCCGCTTTCGTGAGGAAATTCTCCCTCAACTCCCCCGAGGAGCTCATCGAATTGATCTTCCTCATCGCGGGAGGGAGGGTGATCATAGAATCGGAGATCCTGCGCCGGCTGCTCGGAGGAGGGGAGGCGCCCTTCGAGAAGCTCACCGCCAGGGAGAGGGAGATATTGGGCCTCATCGCGGAGGGATACAGGAACTCGGCCATAGCTCATCTCCTCAAGGTGGAGGTGAAGACGGTGGAACATTATGTGAACAGCATTTTCAGCAAGCTCAATGCGGATCTTGAGAGGACGAAGCATCCTCGCGTTCAAGCCGCCCTCTCCTATCTTCGGGCCACCGGGCGTTTGTGCGATTCAGCCGAGCTTTGCCGCTCTCCCGCGCAGAGCTCTTCTCGCCTCAAGATGTAGCCTCAGCGCTTCCTCTTGCGGGAATTCCGGAAGCCACTGGACTTTGGGGAGGCGGGAGGAGATCTCGGCGACCTTCTCCCTTCCCCCTTCGGCCCAAGCTTCGAGAACCGGATACAGATCCAGAAGGCTTGTGGATGCGACGCCGATCTCCGCATGAGGAAGAGCGTATTCGTTGGCGTTGAAGGCCACGGAGAGGCCTCCTCTCTCCCGCAATTCTTTGAGCATCTTGAAATCGGTGATGCTATCCCCGACGGCGACCGCCTCCCTCTCCTCCGCGCCCGCCCTTCGGAGGAACCTCCTGAGGGGCTTCCACCTTCCTCCCTCCCCCCACCGGCTTTACCTTTCGCATCGCCTCCGCGAGAGGAGATCCGGGAATCTCCCGCCAGAAGAAGTGATCCAAGAGCTTTTCGATTTGGAGATCATCTTCATGCGGAGTTAAAGCTGTT
>CAYRBX010000132.1:0-2536 GCA_964422695.1 uncultured Dehalococcoidia bacterium | reverse complement strand
ATAAGCTGGTATGGGGCTCCCTCGGGAAGCTTTGCGTAATCCTCGTAAGTGTAAAGGTCCTTTTTGGGAATTTGAGGCGCCTTCGGCATTCTCCTTCCGCTCCGAAGCCGTCGTTTGCTTTATCTTACTTTGAGGAGGGCTTCCCCTGCAACCTCAAGCTTGCCTTCAAAGCGCCCGCTTATTTTAATTAGAGGCGGCGGGAGGGGTGATCCGGATAAGGGAGCTTGAGGTCAAATACAGGTGGAGGGAGGAGCCGGTCCTCCGGAGGATATCGGCGGATTTCCGGAGGAAGGGCCTCATCTTGGGGCCGAACGGCTCGGGGAAGACGACCTTATTCCGGGCGATCTGCGGCCTCACCAATATAAGCGGAGGGGAGATCCTGATCGACGGGAGGAATTCGGAGACCATCTTCGGGGCTCCGGGATTGATCTCCGCCAATTTCCCGGAGATCTACGGGCTCCTCAACATGAAGGCGAGGGATGTGATCCTCCTCTATTCGGATCTCGTGAGAGGAGATCCGAACAAAGCCCTCCTCATGCTGAACGAGCTCGGAGTGGATGAGGGCCTGCTGCGGAAGAGGAAGCTCAGGGAGCTTTCCGCAGGGCAGCTCAAAGCCGTCTCCACCTCCCTCGCCCTCTCCTCCAATTCGCTTCACGTGCTTCTGGATGAGCCCTTCGAGCAGCTCGATCCGGCCAGGAAGAGGAGGCTTGTGGGGTTTCTGGAGGAGCACGAGGGGATCGTCCTCCTCAACACCCACGAGACCTGGCTCCTGAAGGATCTTCGGGGATGGGAGGCTTGGTTTGTGGTGGAGGGGAGGATGTTCGGGCCCGTTGAGGTCGAGGAGCTTTTGAGCATGCGGATAACGGTGGGGGAGGAGGCGGGGGCCATTCTGAAGCTTCAGGCGTCGGGGAAGATCGTAAGCCTTGTGAGAGAGGAGAAGGGCACTTTGCTTTCGAGCTTGGAGAGCTTGGATCGAATTTACGAGCTCATCTGAGGAAGATGACGAGGTACTTCTCGATGAACCTCAAATCCCTGCTCCGATCGCCCGAGCTCATCTTCTGGTCCGTCGCCTTCATGGAGTTCTGGGTTTTCATGTGGGTTTTCGTCTTCGGAAGGGAAGTTCCCCCGGAGCATCTCAAATGCTACGTGGGCAACGGCTACGGAGCCATGTACACCTTGGCCATCTCCTCGGCCGGAGTGGGAGTGGTTTACGGAGGGCTTGCCGCTTCGAGATCCATAAGGTTCCTCACCAAGTACTCCCGCCTCTCCCCCTCCCGATTCTTCCTGGAGAACATGCTCTCCTCCTACATCTTCCTCCTCATCATCGGAGGGATAATGTTCGGCTCGATGGTCGCCCTCTTCCGGGCGCATAAGGGGGTATGGGCGCTTCCCGAAATTCCGGGAGGGCTTGCGGGGATGATGCTCCTCGGAGCCCTGGAGGTCTACCTCTTCTCCATGTGCTGCGCCTTCCTCGCCGTCGCCCTTCGAAGTCCGGGATCCGCGAAATTCATGTGCTACCTCCCTCTGATCTTCGGCTTCCTCGCCTACGGCTCCCTCTGGGCGGATTACGGAGCGGGGAATTACATCCTCCCCTTCAATCCCATCCTCAGCCTCTGCTACCACTACTACACCGGAAAGGCCCCCGAGGCCTCCCCCTTCGTGGGCGGAGGAGGGGGCGAGCTGCACCTTCATCTCCTGCTCGCAAGCCTCCTCTCTTGGATCGGAGCGCTCGCGGCTCTCGACATCCTCCTCTTCAGGCGGGCGAGGGGGATTTCGGCCGAGGAGATCCTCGCTCTGGGAAGCTGATTCGCTTGAGGTGAGGCGATGGAGGTGACCGAAGCTCTCGCCGAGAACATCGCGAGGATAGGGTTTGAAGATCTCCCCCCGGAGGCGGTGGAGGCGAGCAAGAGGAGCATTCTGGACACCTTGGGGGTTATGCTCGCCGCAACCACTCTTGAGAGAGCATGCGGGGCTTTGGAGCAAATGATAAGGAAGATCGATTCGGGAGGGGAGTGCACGCTCTGGGGATTCGGGGGAAGGGCCTCCCCCTTCTCGGCCTCCTTTCTCAACGGCTCTCTGGCCCATGCTCTCGATTACGACGACACTTTCGACGACGCCCCCACCCACCCCTCGGGCTCCGCGCTCCCCGCGGCTCTTGCGGCGGCCGAGCTCAGAAGAGCCGGGGGAAAGGAGCTCATCGCGGCTCTGGCTTTGGCCAACGATCTCAACATCCGGCTCTCCAAAGCCCCTCAGGGAAGCCTTCTTCTCGATTACCCCTGGTTTCCGATAAGCTTCTTCGGGATCTTCTCGGCGACGGCGGCTTCGGGGAAGATCTTGGGGCTTTCGGCGGAGGAGATGATCTCGGCCTTCGGAATCGCCCTCGAGAGGGTTTACGGCCTCGCCCCTTCCATCACCTCTCCGGAATCCGAGCTTCGAGCCGTAAGGGATGCTTTCACCAACAGGGAGGGACTCACGGCAGCTCTTATGGCCGCGGAGGGGATAAGGGCCGCGGGGGGAGCGGTGGAGAGGATGTACG
>CAYRBX010000131.1:0-2563 GCA_964422695.1 uncultured Dehalococcoidia bacterium | reverse complement strand
GAGGTCGAGAGAAGCCCAGTCGATCTCACCTTCCTCGCGAAGGCCGAATTTGGCCGCGGCGCGAGCTCGCTCCCTCTGCGCTTCCATCTCCCTCTCGAAGCCCCGAAGATCTACCTCCAAACCGGATTCCCGGGCGATCTCGGCCGTAAGCTCGGGGGGAAATCCGTAAGTATCGTAAAGCCGGAAGACCTCCTCCCCCGGAACGACGCTTTGCCTCTCCTCTTTCAACCTCTCGAGGAGCTCGCCCAAGAAGAAGAGGCCGGATTTCAGGGTCTTCAGAAATCTCTCCTCCTCCTTCTCTATAACCGTGAGGATGAAATCCCTGTTCTCCAGGAGCTCCGGGTATGCTCCTCCCATCTGCTCGATGGCCGCATCGGCCACCTCGGAGAGGAAGGGCCGATCCATCCCCAAGAGCTTTCCGAAACGGGAGGCCCTTCGCAGTATTCGCCTGAGCACATATCCCCTTCCCTCATTCCCCGGAAGCACTCCGTCGGCGATGAGGAAGGCCATAGCCCTCGCATGCTCGGCGATGATCCTCAAAGCTCGATCGGCTCTCTCCTCCCTTCCGTAGCTTACGCCCAAAACCCTCTCGGCCTTCTGGAGGATGGGGAGGAAGATATCTATCTCGTAGAAGGAGGGCTTCCCCTGAAGTATCGCCGCCACCCTCTCGAGGCCCATTCCCGTGTCGATGTTCTTGCGGGGGAGGGGGAGGCGCGTTCCGTCGAGCTGCTGATCGTATTGCATGAACACGAGATTCCAGATCTCCACGAACCTCTCGCAATCGCATCCCGGAGCGCAATCCTCCCTCCCGCAGCCGAATTCAGGCCCCCTGTCGTAATGTATTTCCGAGCAGGGCCCGCACGGTCCGGCATCCCCCGCCGGCCCCCAGAAATTCTCCTCCTCCCCGTGCCTTACGATCTTCCACTCCGGAACGCCCACGGCCCGCCAGCACTCGAAGGCCTCATCATCATCCCGGAAGATGGTGATCCAGAGCCTGTCCTCGGGGATCTTCAATCTCTTCGTGACGAATTCCCAAGCGAACTCTATGGCCTCCTTCTTGAAGTAATCTCCGAAGCTGAAGTTCCCGAGCATCTCGAAGAATGTGAGGTGCTTGAGATCTCCGACCTCATCTATATCGGTGGTTCGAAAGCACTTCTGACAGGAGGCGAGGCGCGGATGAGGAGGCGCGGCGCGACCCAAGAAATAGGGTTTGAATTGAACCATTCCGGCGTTGGTTAAGAGCAGAGTGGGATCTCCGGCGGGGATGAGAGGGGAGCTCGGCATGATCTTGTGATCCTTCTCGGCGAAGAACTCCAAGAACAAACGCCTTATCTCATCGGTTCTCATCTCATCTCCCTCTACTAAATCATTTAAGCTCAGGAGGAGCCCCGCCGAAAGGCCTCCGCCCGAGCTCCGAGATCAAGGCGGGCTTCCCCCTTCCATCTCCCCAAGGGCCTCTCTGACCTCGCGGAGGAAGAGGTAAAGCCTCTCAAGCGAGGGATCCTCCTCGATGAGCTCGATGAGCTTGCTCCCTATGATCACCCCGTCGGCGATGCGAGCGGCGCGCCGGGCTTGCGCCGCATTCCCTATGCCGAAGCCCACGCACAGGGGCTTTTCGGTGTAGCCCCGCACCCTCAATACGAATTCCTCAAGTTCGGGAGGGAGCCTGTCCCTCGCCCCCGTAACGCCCGTAAGGGATACAAGGTAGATGAAGCCCGTTGATCTCTCGGCGATGAGCTTTATCCTCTCGGGGGTGCTCGTCGGAGCGAGGAGGTAGATGAGGGCGAGATCGCATTCCAAAGCCTCCCTCCGCAGATCCTCCCCCTCCTCGGGAGGGAGGTCGGGAATGATGAGGCCGGAGACCCCGGCTTCGGCGGCCCGGCGGCAGAACTCCCGATGTCCCAAGGCGAGAACCGGATTGTAGTAGGTGAGCACCACGATCGGAGCTTCAAGCTCCCGGGAGAGCTCTCCGGCGATCTCGAGGCAGAGAGGAGGGGTCATTCCCCTCTCGAGCGCTATAGCTCCCGAGCGCTGAATGGTGGGGCCGTCCGCCAGGGGCTCCGAGAAGGGGATGCCGAGCTCGATGATATCGCAGCCGGCTTCGGCGAATTTGCGAGCTATTCTCAAGGTATCCTCCCCCGAGGGGAAGCCGCAGGTGGTATAGCCTATAAGGGCCTTCCTGCCCCTCCTGAAGACCTCCTCTATCCTCTCGATTCCTCCCATCGCGGTCCGAGGGCTTCCATCACTATCTCGAGATCCTTATCCCCCCGCCCGGATAAATTCACGATGATGATCTTATCGGGAGGGAGATCCCGGGCGATCTTGGCCGCCCAGTAGACGGCGTGCGCGGGCTCGAGAGCCGGGATTATCCCCTCGGTCTCCGAGAGGAGGAGGAAGCCTTCGAGCGCCTCCTCATCCGAAACCGCCACGTATTCGGCCCTTCCCGTCTCCTTGAGCCAGCTGTGCTCGGGACCCACGCCGGGATAATCGAGCCCGGGAGCTATGCTCCAAGCGGGAGATATCTGGCCGTGCCGATCTTGAAGCACATAGGATTTGGCTCAGT
>CAYRBX010000130.1:0-2653 GCA_964422695.1 uncultured Dehalococcoidia bacterium | reverse complement strand
AATTCCGGGAAGGAGAGGAGGGAATGGGAAAGGCGGAGGAATATCCCGTAGTGTGGCTTCAGTGCGCGGGATGCACCGGCTGCTCGGTCTCCGTTCTCAACACCTCGCATCCCTCGATAAAGAACGTGCTCATCGATGAGCTCATCCCCGGAAAGCACATCAACCTCCGATTTCACCCCACGATCATGGCCGGAACGGGAGAGATGGTCGTGGAGGTCTTGAGGGACACGGCGGCCGATCTCAGGGGCGGCTACCTCCTCGTGGTGGAGGGGGCGATTCCCACCGCCGAGGAGGGGATTTACGGAACGATAGGAGAGGAGGATGGGAAGCCGGTGACGATCCTCCGAAGGCTTCTTGAGCTCGGATCGAATGCCCTCGCGGTGGTGGCGCTCGGCACCTGCGCCGCCTTCGGAGGCATCCCCTCCGGCGCTCCCAATCCCACCGGCTGCAAGGGGGTTAGGGAGATCTTCGAGGAGAGGGGGATAAACACGCCGGTGGTGAACATACCCGGCTGTCCTCCTCATCCCGATTGGTTTGTGGGAACGGTGGCCTCGATCCTCCTCCGGGGGCTTCCAAAGCCTGAGGATCTCGATGAGCTCGGAAGGCCGAAGCTCTTCTTCGGAACGCTCATCCATGAGAACTGCCCCAGGCGCGCTTTTTACGATGAGCGCAAATTCGCCAAGAAGCTCGGGGAGAGGGGATGCCTTTACGAAGTCGGGTGCAAGGGGCCCGTCACCTATGCCGATTGCCCTCTTCGCCTCTGGAACGGCGGGGTCAATTGGTGCATCGGCAACAACGCCCCATGCCTCGGCTGCACCGAGCCGGGCTTTCCCGATGTGATGTCGCCGTTTTACGCCAAGATGGAGAGCTGAAATTCTCGGAAGGAGGGCGCCGGTGGCCACGAGGATAGTTCTCGATCCGATAACGAGAATAGAGGGCCATCTCAAAATAGAGGCCGTTCTGGAAGACGGGGTGATCAGAGAGGCGCGCTCTTCCGGCACTTTATTTCGGGGATTTGAGATCATCTTGAGGGGAAGGGATCCTCGGGATGCTCAGAGGATAACGCAGCGAATTTGCGGGGTCTGTCCCACAAGCCACTCCACCGCCGCCGCCTTGAATTTGGACAGCGCCTTCGGGATCGCCGATAAGATCCCGGAGAACGGGAGGATCATGAGGAACCTCATCTTGGGAGCGGCTCACCTCGCCGATCACATCCTGCACTTCTACCATCTCGCCGCTCTGGATTATGTGGATATAACCGCTCTCGCCGATTACGATGGCGATGATCCCGCTTTGAGATCGGTTCGCGATTTCATCGCCCGGGGGGAGCTCGGTCCTTTCGTTCCGAGATTCGAGATCGATTTCAGGCTTCCCAAGAAGCTCAATCAGGAGCTCGCCGCTCATTACATCAAGGCTTTCGAGATGCGCCGCAAGGCGCAGGAGATGGCGGCTATATTCGGCGGGAAGCTCCCTCATAATGTGGGGATCGTTCCGGGGGGCGTCACCGCCGTTCCCACCGAGGATAAGATCATCTCTTATCTGTGGAGGTTGAGGGAGATCAGGGAATTCATAGATAACGTATATCTTCCGGATGTGATTCAAGTGGCCAAAGCCTACTCGGATTATCTGGAGATCGGAGCCGGTCCGAAGAGCGCTTTGAGCTATGGAGTTTACGATCTTGAGGTCGAGGAGAGAGATCTCTCCAAGCGCCGGAGGCTCTTCAAGCAGGGATTGGTCGAGAACCTCTCCCTGAAGCCTTTGGACGCCTCCAAGATCCGCGAATACGTGAGGAGCTCTTGGTATGCGGATGAGTGCGGAGGAAGGCACCCCTCCCAAGGGCTTACGATCCCCGCTCCTCACAAGGAGGGGGCTTACTCCTGGATAAAAGCCCCCCGATATGAGGGGAAGGCCTGTCAGGTGGGCCCTCTGGCGAGGGTCTTGGCCACCTACCTTTCGGGAGATCCGAAGATGCGGGAGCTTGTGGATCGGGCCCTCTCGGAGCTCGGAGCTCCTCCCGAGAGCATTTACTCCACCATGGGCAGGCATCTGGCGCGAGCTCTGGGGGCCAAATTCATCGCCGATGCTCTGGAATCCTGGCTCTTGGAGCTCAAGCCCGGGGAGCCCGGGTACATCGAGTGCGAGATCCCCGAGGAGGGGGAGGGGATGGGCTTGGTCGAAGCGGCGAGAGGAGCTCTGGGGCATTGGATAAGGATAAAGGAGAGGAAGATAGAGCTCTATCAGTGCGTGGTTCCCACGACGTGGAACGCCTCCCCCAGAGATGAGGAGGGGCAGCCGGGCCCGATAGAGCAGGCTCTTGAGGGGCTTCGCATAAAGGATAAGGAGAATCCGGTGGAGATAGGAAGGGTGGTGAGATCTTTCGATCCCTGCCTTGCCTGCGCCGTTCATCTCATCTCCCCCAAGGGAGGGGAGATCTCCCGGATCGTCGTGAGGTGAAATGAGAGCGGCGATCGTGGGCGTGGGGAATATCCTGCTGAAGGATGAGGGGGTGGGGGTTCATGTGATCAGAGCTCTGGAGGAGGAGGGGTTCGGGAAGGCCGCCGGCGTGGAGCTCATCGATGCCGGCACCTCTCCGGATCTCCCCTTCCTCATCTCCCCCTTCGAGAGGATCCTCATCGTGGACGCGGCGAGATTC
>CAYRBX010000129.1:0-2784 GCA_964422695.1 uncultured Dehalococcoidia bacterium | reverse complement strand
CAGCCTCTTCTGGCTCCTCGTTCTGGGGGGAGGGAGGGAGGTGAGGATCTTGGGGATAGAGCCAGCCGAGATCGGCTGGGGTTTGGAGCTCTCCCCAAAGCTCAAAGAAAAGTTTCCGAAGATAATAAGATCGGTTAAGGAGGAGGCGAATGCTCTACTCGGAGCAGAAGCCCTTTGAGGAGATCTTGAGCTACCTTGAAGGGGAGAACGTCACGTTCATTGTGGGATGCAGGGGTTGCGCCGAGGGCTGCGAGAGCGGAGGGGAGGAGCAGGTCAAGGAGATGAAGAGGAAGCTCGAGGAGGCGGGGAAGAGGGTTTCGGGCTACACGATGATAGATATGGTGTGCGATGAGCACCTCACCCGCCTCAAGCTCAAAGCTTGCGAGAAGGCCATCGCCGAAGCCGATTCCATTCTCGTTATGACCTGCGGGGCCGGAGTTCAGACCGTGGCCTCCATTGTGGATAAGATGGTTCATCCCGGCTGCAATACCATCTCCTCGGGCGGGGGGCATGCCGAGTGGAAGGAGGCCGAGAGGTGCCTTGAGTGCGGCGATTGCGTTCTCGAGTACACGGGAGGGATATGCCCCATCGCCCGCTGCTCCAAACAGCTTCTCAACGGCCCCTGCGGAGGCTCTCAGGGCGGCAGATGCGAGGTATCTCCGGATATCCCGTGCGCCTGGCAGCTCATCATCGAGAGGCTCACCAAATTGGGGAAGCTCGAGAAGCTCGAGGAGATAAGGCCTCCCAAGAACTGGAAGGTGAGCCTTACGGGAGGGATTCCGGTCAAGAGGTAAGCGGAGGGAAGGAGATGAAGGCGGGAACTCGGCTTGAGAAGATCTTGGAGAGCGGTTATTTCGCCGTCACCGCGGAGGTCGGCCCTCCTAAGGGGGCCGTTCCGGAGGTCATCCGACGGAAGGCCGAGATGCTCAAAGATCATTGCGATGCGATAAACATCACCGATAATCAGAGCGCGGTGGTTCGGATGTCCAGCTGGAGCAGCTGCGTTATCCTGAAGCAGATGGGAATCGATCCCGTAATGCAAATAGTGGTGAGAGATAGGAACAGGCTTGCGATACAAAGCGATGTCCTCGGGGCCGTGGCTTTGGGAATACGCAATTTCCTCTGCCTCTCCGGAGATCATCAGAGCTTGGGCAATCACCCTCACGCCAAAGGGGTTTACGATATAGATTCGATTCAGCTTATAAGCATCTTGCGCGCGATGAGAGATGAGAGGAAGTTCGAGTGCGGAGAGGAGGTTGAGGGGGAGGTTCCGCTCTTCATCGGAGCCGCCGAAAATCCCTTCGCCGATCCATTCGAGTACAGAGTTCTGAGATTGGCCAAGAAGGTGAGGGCGGGAGCCAATTTCATTCAAACCCAAGCCATTTACGATGTGGATAAATTCGCGCGCTGGATGGAGATGGTGAGGGAGCGGGGGCTGCACAACAAGGTGCATATTCTGGCCGGGATCGTCCCGCTGCGATCCGCGGCCATGGCACGCTATATGAGAGATCGCGTCGCCGGCATCTCCATTCCGGATGAGATCGTAAGCCGGATGGAGAGGGCGTCGAAGGAGAAGAGGGGGAAGGAGGAGGGGTTCAAGATCGCCCTCGAGATAATAGAAGCTGTGAGGAAGATCGAGGGGGTGCACGGCGTTCACATCATGGCCGTGGAGTGGGAGGAGATCGTCCCCCGCTTGGTGGAGGAAGCCGGGCTTCTCCCCCGCCCCTCAGCTTGATCCTCAGAGCAGGGCTTCTATCTGAGCGTCGATCTGCTCCCTCCTGTAGTGAAGGAGGGCGATGGCGCCGGAGGGACAGGCGGCCGCGCAAATGCCGCATCCCCTGCATTTGGCCACTTCCACAACGGCGACGTTCCTCTCCTCATCTATCCGGGGAGCTCCGAAGGGGCAGAGGCTGACGCAAGTGCGGCAGGCGCTGCATCTCTCCTCATCCACCTGCGCTATAGGTCCGCTCACCTCCAGCTTATCTTTGGAGAGGATCGCAGCCGCCCTTCCGGCGGCCGCGAGAGCTTGAGTTACGGCTTCCTCGACGGATTTGGGGTAGTGAGCCATCCCGCAGAGGAATATGCCGTCGGAGGCGAAATCAACGGGTCTCAATTTGACATGCGCCTCTTGGAAGAACCCCTCTTTGGTGAGGGGGACTTTGAGGAGCGTGGAGATCTCCTTGTTCTCCTCAGGAGCTTCGACAGGCATGGCGAGAACCAAAAGATCGAGATCCAAGATGAGCGTATCTTTGAGAACGGGATCTCGGATTTCGAGCTTTATCTTCCCCTCCTCGGCCCTGACCTCGGGCTCCCTCCCCTCCTCATACCTTATGAAGATGATTCCGGCGCGCCGAGCTTTTGTGTAGAGCTCCTCTCTGAAACCGTAGGTTCTCATATCCCTGTAGAGGATGTAAATGTTCGCTTCGGGATTCACCTCCTTCAATTTGAGAGCGTTCTTCAGGGCGGAGGAGCAGCACACGCGGCTGCAGTACCATTCCTTATCCTTAGGCCTCACGCACAAGATGATGCCGGCCGCTTTCGCTCCCCTCAGCTCCTCGGGATTCTTGAAGAGCTTCTCCTCGAAATCCGAGAGGGTGATGACCTTCTCGTTCATCCCCAAGAGGTATTCGGGAGCTCGAGATTCCCTCGCTCCGGTGGCCACTATGACGACGCCGTGCTCTATAACCTTCTCCTCCCCCCGATGCGCCACCGTGCTCCTGAAATCCCCCACATGTCCTTCAAGCTTCAGAAGCTTCGCTTCCGTGAGGACTTCGACGAGCGGAT
>CAYRBX010000128.1:0-2847 GCA_964422695.1 uncultured Dehalococcoidia bacterium | reverse complement strand
CCGCCGGGTTGAAGAAACCCGAGAAATTGGAGATAAGGTCTTATCCTCTTGGGGTTAAAGGGAATGTGAGCAGGAAGGAAATTTATGAAGGACAGAAGGATTGCCGAAATGGAAAGCCGAAGCCATCTTCGATTCAAGCTTGCGAAATGAAAAAGGAGGGCAAGCCTTCAAAGGAGCGGGCGAGACGGATTTAAAGAGCCCAGTCGGAGCGTTTGAAGTAGATCTTGCGGGCGGCGGAGGCGAAGAGATCTCTGCATTCCTTGGGGGAGGAGAAGAGAGCTTGGGGGTCGGCGATCTCAACGCCCCCCACGATGGTCGCGCCCCGCCTGAAGAAGGGCTTGGGGTTCATGCTCGAAGTGGGGCCGAGCACCAAAACCTCCGAAGCTCCTCTTCCGAGCTCCAGATACTCCTCCATCCCTCCGTAAACAAGAGCGGATCCCGTGATCACGACGATATCCGCCCCTCTCAAAGCCTCCCCGGCCTTCTCGGGAGGGAAGGCGTTGGGAAGGCCTCTCCCCCTTATCACCTCCTCCCTCTCCACCACCCTTATCTCCTTCGCGACGCCGGAAAACCTCCTCTCAACGGGATGGAAGTAGCCCACCATCGCGATCACCTTGCCCCTCGCGTCGAGCTCATCCAGAGGATCGCCGTACCTCACGGGGCCCGAAAGCTCGGTGAGGGCGTTTATCGTGGCGATCCCCAAAGCCCTCCTTCCGAGATCCGAGCTCAAAGCCCAGCGGGCCGCACGGAGCGCGTCCTCGCCCACAACTTCGGAGCGCTCGGGGAAGGCGGCTTCGGGAGGCCTGTAGGCGACCCCGCATCTCCCCGAGCCGAGCTTCACCGCAACATACCTTACCCCCACATCGTAATCCTCGATCTCATCCCTTCCCTCCGGAAGGCCTTCCAGAAGCTCCTCCACAATCCCCTTCATCATCTCACCTCCAACGAAAATTTTAAGCATCGAAGAGAGGGGAGAGCTTTCGGAGGAGGGAGGGATCGGAGATGATCTTCTGAAGCCTTCGCTCGTGATTGAGAAGGGGCTTTCGGACGGGGCGGGGAAGGGCTTGGAGATCCTCGCTTCGGATGTAATCGCCGAGGGCTTTGAGATCGCGGAAGGCTTCGGGAAGCAGGCTCGGGGAGATCCCCCTCGCTCTGATGAGCTTGTAGAGCTCGAAGAGCGTGATCCTCCTCTTAAAAGATCCCTTCCGGAGGAGGTACATCCCGCAGCAATCCTCGGAGGTGTGAAGATCGAAAAGCCCCTCCTTGCAGGTCGCGAAGGTTATGCCCCTCGCCTCAAGCCTCCGGCGGAGCTCCTCATATACGGGAAGCTTCTCCTCAAGCACGTGGCGGGCGAGCCCCTCCTCCTTTATCCCGTAGCTTTCAAGCCTCGGGGGAGGAAGGCCGAGGGCTTCATAAAGGGTTCGGAATTCATCGGGAGGAAGCCTTATCGCTTCGACGATCACATGCTTTGCTCTCGCCTCCAAGGCCGCCCCCACAAGGCCTTCAAGCTCCCTTTGGGCGATCTCGGGAATGAGAGGGGAGATCCTCAAAACGACGGGAACCCCGAGCTCCGAGAGCATCGCCGCCCCCTCGATCCTCTCCCGGGGGCTCGGAGACCCCGGCTCCAGAAGCCGGGCGGCCCTCTCATCGAGCGTCGAAATCGAGATCTGAAAGACGAGAAGGCCCTCCGAGGCCATCTCCCCGAAAAGCTCCGCCAGGGGCTTTCGGGCCACGCCCTTCGTGTTGAAGATCACGGGATGCTCGTGCTTTCGGAGGAGCTCAAGCGCTCTGAGGAGGATCTCATCGCGCTCCCCGAGCTGAAGGGGATCGACGAGGGTCGCGATCCTCACGGGCATGAGCTTCGTCGGGGCCCTTCCCGCCGCCTTCAGAAACCGCTTGAGATCCTCGAGCATATCATAAGCGGGCTTCGGAGGCCCCTCGCTCCTGTACCATCTCGCATAGCAATACCTGCAGCCGAAAGCGCAGGAGGTGTAGGGCTCGAATCGGAGGATGGAGTAACAATGCGCCGAGACGGCATTGCTCACCTTGATGAAAAGCCTCTCCATAAGCCTTTAGCAGTCCCTCTCCCTCAGAAACGCCCTCAGCTCCTCGACCTTTCTGCTCTTCGCGCACAGATCTCTGAGCAGACGGGAGAACTTTTGAGCTTTTTCCGTCCCTTTTATTCCCATAAGCTCGGAGAAGCCGAAATCTCCGACATCTATCCTTGCCTCTTTTGCCGCTTTCAAAAGCCACTCTTCAAATCTCGGGCGGAATATGAGAACCCGATTCCCTCCTCCTGCGCCGCGCAGATCGACCTCAAGCCTCTCAAACCTCTCTCGATCTTCGGGAGAGCCGAAGGGAGGAAGAGATACAAGAACGCGAGGTCGAGAAGATCCGGGATCCTCATCCGCCACTCCTTTTCCGGGGCCTCTCTTCCTCAAAAGCTTGAAGACCACCCAGATCACCTCCAGACCTCCCGCTCTCTTCGGGCAGGAGCTTTTCGAGATTGAAGAAGATGCTCTCTCCGAGATCCAAGATCTCCTCTTTCTGCTCTTTTGCAAGAAGCCGAACTTTCGTTTCGAAATTCTCAAGATAGGTGATGAACACATTGACCTCTTCCTCCGGAGCTTTTTCGAGAATGCGCATGAGGAAGAGGGGATTGTGCGTGGAGATGAAATACTGATTTCCGCGATCGTCGAGAGCGATGCTCTCCGCAAGGAATTTCGTGTAGTAGGGGAAGGCGTGAGCTTCGGGCTCCTCAAAAGCGATTACCGAGCCTTTATTTGAGAGAACGGCCGCAAAGTGGAAGATGAAGCGCTGAAGGGTGTCCGAGAGGAGGAAATACGG
>CAYRBX010000127.1:0-2898 GCA_964422695.1 uncultured Dehalococcoidia bacterium | reverse complement strand
CCCCAAGCTCAACCCCATCCCCTCCCCCGTCGAGAGCTCGCCGGTGAAGGTCTCCGGATGGGCTCCGGGCAACACCATCGTGCGGCTCTTCCTGGACGGAGAGGAGGCTTTGAGCTTCCTGCAGCCGAGGGAAGGGGAGTTCGAAGTGGAGATCGCCGCGGGAAGGGGAGAGCATGAGCTCTACGCCGTGGCCGAGGATGAGGCCGCCAATAGGAGCGCTCCCTCCAACATCGTGTCCTTCTCCTCCTCCGCCGACATCACCCCGCCCCGCACCTCGATAAGGATAAGGCCTCTCGGGGACGGGAAGGTCGAGGTCGAGCTCCTCGCCGAAGATGATCCCGAGGGAAGCGGCGTGGAGAAGACCCTTTACATCCTCGAAGATCAAGCTGCGTGGAGCGAATACAGGAAGCCTCTCGTGGCGCCCGAGGGCTCCTGCATCTGGTTCTACTCCGTGGATCTTGCCGGAAACGTGGAGCCCGCAAGCTCCAGAATCCTCAAGATCGAAGCGGGCGTTCCGAGCGACATCGAGATCGAGCCCTCCGAGCTTGCGCTCCGGCCCGGGGAGAGCGCGGAGCTCCAAGCCCGCGCTTTCGATCCCGAAGGAGCCGAGATCTCCGATGTCTCCTTCATCTGGGAGCTTGAGGACAGATCTTGCGGAACCTTGGAGGATCTCGGAGGAGGAAGGGCGAAGTTCACCGCATCGGAGGAGGCCGAGCCCGGAATTTATCCCGCTTCGATCAAGGTGAGGGCCGTGAAGGGCGAGATCTCCGTCTTCAAATTCGTGAAGGTCGTAATCCTCGCGCCCGAGAGGGCGCTCGTGGTCGGAAAGGTGAAGCTTGAAGGCAGAAAGGACTTCTCCGGAGTTCGAATAGAGGCGGACGGCGCCGAAGCTTGGACTTCCGGAAGCGGTCGATTCCGGCTCGAGCTCGCCGAAGGCTCTTATGAGATCAAAATCCGCATGCCCGGCTACCTCCCCGCTCACATCGAGTTCTCGATCAAAGCCGGAGAAGCCAGGGATCTCGGGGAGATCGTGCTTTTGGGGGGAGATGCCGATCGGGACGGCGATGTGGATCTCGCCGACGTCCTCCTCATAGCTTCGGCTCTGGGCGAGACGGGCGAGGGAATTCCGGCGGATATCAACGATGATGAGCTCGTCGATATTTATGATCTCTGCCTTGCCGCGAAGAACACGGGCAGGAGTTCGGGATGGAGGGAGGGGAAATGAAGATGAGGGTTTTGCGATCGGGAATTGCGGGATTGCTCGTCATCCTCCTCCTTCTTTCATTTCCTCAAATTCACTTCGCCCTGGCTTCCTCTACTGCATCTGCCGAGCAGAAGCTTGAAGAGATCGAGAAATTCAAGAGGGAAGCGGCAAAGCATGAGGTCAGAATTGAAACTTTGGAGAGCATGATCTTGAAGATCCCCCCGCAAATCGTTCGGGCATTTTACGAGGAAAATCCGGATTACGAGCAACTCTATCTTCTCATAAATAATTGGGAGGAAGATCTTGAGGAAATGGAGAGAAAAGGATGGCATCTTGAATCGGCTCCCATTGATAAAAGGCTTGAGTACTGGCAGAAGAGATATGAGCTTTCGGTGCAAAAGCATGATTATCTCTCGGCTCTTATGGGGTATTGGGGGGAGAAATATCAGGGAACGCTTAAAATGTGGCAGATGACGGCGGAGGAATTCTGGGAGAACGTCAAGATCACGGTGGGAGAAACGGTAAAAGGGCTTGCGGAAGCCCTTCCCAATATCATCGACGATCTTCTCGATGAAGGTTTGAAGGAAGCGATAGGAGAAGCTTACGAAGGCCTCTGGGCCGGGACATACAGAGGGCATTTCCTCGTCGATATGAAGGATAAAGGAGTTCCGAGAGAGCTCGCTCTCTATCTCTGGGAGAAGCACGCCGCAGGCCTCGTGAAAGAGGCTTTGGAGGGGAAGGGATGGCTTCAAGTGGCGGAGGAGTTATTCGAGCTTGAACCTGTTAAAAAGCGCCTCAAAGACCACATCGCGGAAAAGCTAAGAGATGAAGCTCTGGATCGCCTCCTCTCTAAAGCGGCCGATCCGGAGGATACGGTCAAGGTTCTCAATTGGACTTTCAAATACTCCAAAGTGAAGGAGATCATCAAAGATTGGGTGAGCTGGGGTTTCGATTGGATTCCCCTCCTCATAGAAACGGGAGGCGCCGTTATAAACATCGTTCAAATTTACAATAAAGCTCTGGAGAAAGCAGAGCCCGATGTTCAGAAGTACAAAGCTTGGCTTTCGAAATTCAGAGAGTGGGGCGTGCCGAATCCCGAGGAGATGGCCGTCAAAGTCGTAAAGGGAGAGATAGATCCCAAAAAGGTGGCCGACAGGCTCGGGGAAAGGAAGATAAAGCGAACAACTCCCCCGCCTCCAAAAGAACCGGAAGATCCCGGCACCCCCTCGGATTACGAGATCATCGAAATCGAGACGAAGCCTTCGCTCGCCTACACCCTCGATCTCTCCGATGCTCCAGAGCTTCCCGATTTCTCATCTCTCAAAGCTTATCTCGCAGAGGTCGAAAACAGGATAAGCCAGAAGCTCTCCTCCCTCTCCCCGGAGATCTACCTGACCGCAACTTACAATGAGCTCGCCTCCTCCATAATGAAAGATGCATTCGCCGAGCTCTGGGAGGATAAGTGGGAATTCAGACCTTGGGATTCCATTTGCTGGAAGAACGAGAGAGGAGGATATACTTGCGCATCCTTTCAAGAAAAGCTCAAAGAGAAAGCCCGCTCTTGCTTCCTCTCCGGCTTTTCACCTCAAAGCTTCAAGGGGAAGCTTGATGAATGGGCGGAGAGAAAACATGAGGAGAACAAAGAGTACATACGATTCACACTGGGATACTCTCGCTACTCCGATGATTCTTTC
>CAYRBX010000126.1:0-2958 GCA_964422695.1 uncultured Dehalococcoidia bacterium | reverse complement strand
GCTCAAGAGTATCGCGATAAGATAAACTCCCTCCTTCTCAGCTAACTCCTCGCTCCACTATCCTGTACACGGCGGCGAGATCAAGGCAGGAGCGCACGATCTCGGCCAGGCGATCGTAATATCGCTCCCTCCTCCACGCGACATCCTCCCGCTCCGGCAGGCCGTAGCGGCGGCGCAGGAAGGAGAGGATCCTGCGCCTGAGCTCCCGATTGTGGAAGAGCCCGTGGATGTAAGTGCCCAGGACGAGGCCCCGATCGCCGAGAGCTCCCTCGAGCCGATCTTCCCTCCCCCGGGGGGTCTCGAAGATGTGAAAGGCTCGCGGGCACCTCCCCGCGCTGCGCCCCATGTGGATCTCATAGCCCGTGATCTCAAGGCCCTTCGCCCCCTCGAGCATCCCCTCATCGGCTATCACGCGGGCTTTCACTTGAGTTACGGATTTGGAAGGGGAGAAGGAGGTCGTCTCATCCAGAAGCCCGAGGCCGAAAAGGCTTCCCCCCGCGTGAGATTCCAATCCCCCGGGGTCGTGAACGCTCCTTCCGAGCATCTGATATCCTCCGCAAATTCCGATAAGGGGAACTCCTCTTCTCGCCCTCTCCGAGATCTCCTCGGCGAATCCCGTCCTCCAGAGCCATCGGAGATCGCCCGAGGTGTTCTTGGTTCCTGGGAGGATGATGAGATGAGGCGAGCCGATCTCATCGGGGCGTTCCACATAGCGAACTCTGCACCCTTCCTCCTCCAGCGGATCGAAATCATCGTAATTGGATATGTGGGGGAGGCGGACGACGGCGATATCGAGATCCCCGCCCGAAGCCTCATCCCCCCTCTCATCAAGCCAGACCGAATCCTCCTGCGCGATGCGAATTCCGCGAAAGTAGGGTATCACTCCGAGCACGGGCCTCCCCGTCCTCCTCTCCAGCATCTCAAGCCCCGGGCGCAAAAGCTCCAGATCTCCTCTGAACTTGTTGATCACAAACCCCTTGATGTAGCTTCTCTCCTCCTCATCCAGAAGCTCCAGAGTTCCCACAAGCGAGGCGAACACGCCCCCCCGATCTATATCCCCCACCAAGATCACGGGGGAGCGGGCGAGCTTCGCTATTCGCATGTTCGCGATCTCCCCCTCCCTGAGGTTTATCTCGGCGGGGCTTCCCGCTCCCTCTATGATCACGATGTCGTAAGAGGAGAGAAGGCGCTCCAAGGATTCCCTCACCACCTCCAGAAGCCAGGGGGTGTGGCGGCGGTAATCTCTGGCCGAAACCCTCCCCACGGCCCTCCCCCGGACGATGAGCTGCGAGAACCCCTCTCCCTCCGGCTTCAGCAGCACGGGGTTCATATCCACAGATGGCTCGACCCCGGCGGCCTCCGCCTGAACGGCCTGAGCTCTCCCTATCTCCCCGCCCTCCTTGGTGGCGAAGGAATTGAGAGCCATATTCTGAGCTTTGAAGGGCGCAACCCGAAAGCCGTCCTCCCTGAAGATGCGGCAGAGAGCCGTCACGAGCGTGCTCTTCCCCGCCGAGGAGGAGGTTCCCTGCACCATGAGGGTTCTGGCGCGCTTCATCTCCCGCCTCTTGACACGCCCCTCTATCTTACTAAAATGGAAGGCGACTTTAAAGATTTCTTGCAGCAAATCAGGAAAATTTGAAGGAGAGGGGAGATGCGGAGGATCGGATGGATCGCGGGGATCCTCGCGGCCTTGCTCTTTCTGCTCGCCGGCTGCGTTCCCGAGGAGAAGGCGGGGCCGCTGAAGCTTGTGGATCAGACGGGAAGGGAAGTTGAGCTTCCCGGGCCCGCAGAGAGAGTCGTGTCGCTTGCCCCCTCCAATACCGAGATCCTCTTCGCCTTGGGGCTTGGAAGTAAGGCGGTTGGGGTTACGGAGTTCTGCGATTATCCTCCGGAGGTTGTGGAGCTTGTGAAGGAGGGGAAGATCGAAGTCGTCGGGGGTTACGCCAATCCGGATATCGAGAAGATCGTGAGATTGGGGCCGGATCTGGTGCTCGCCACCCCCGCTCACAAGGAGATCGTCGAGGATCTTGAGGCGAGGGGGATTCCGAGCCTCATATTGAAGCCCAAAAACCTCGAGGAGGTTCTTGAGGCCATAAGGCTTGTGGCGAAAGCCGCCGGAGCGGAGGGAGCGGGGGCCGCGCTCTGCCGGAAGCTCTCCCGCCGGATCGCGGCCGTGACCTCAAAGACGAAGGGGCTTTCTCCCGAAGAGCGCCCCCGAGTCCTCTACGTGATCTGGCATGAGCCTCTCTACACGGCGGGGGAGGGGACTCCCGAGAACGATGTCATCGAGAAGGCGGGGGGGAGGAATATAGCTCGGGATATCAAGGGGTACGGGATTATAGATCTTGAGACGGTGGTGGCCCGCAATCCCGAGGTGATCATCTGCTCCACGGGGCATGGGGAGGCGAGAGATCTCCCCTATCTTTGGGCCAGAACCGAAGAGAGGCTTTCGGCGACCGCGGCGAGGAAGGAGAACAGGATTTACGAGATCGATGCCGATCTCATCTGCCGTCCCGGCCCCAGGATGGTGGACGCGCTCGAGCAATTCGCGCATTTCATCCACCCGGAGCTCTTCCCCTCCCCGAAAAAGCAGGAAGCTCCGGCGGCCGCAAGTTGAAGCCCTGCTCTTTGAAGCATGATTCAAGCTCGCGCCTTCCCTCTTGAGGAGGAAGCCCGGAGGATAGCTCGGGCGCGCGCAAGAAGGCTCCTCCTCTCCGTTCTGAGCCTCTCCTTGGGGCTTGCGGGAGCGGCGATCTTGGGGGTCGGGGTGGGAAGCACTCCCATACCGTTCGAGGAGGTGGTGAAGGCTCTCTTCGGGAGGGCCGCCGATGAGAGCGTTCGAATGATAATCCTCGATATAAGGCTTCCGAGGGTGGCGCTTGCGGGGATGGCGGGAGCTTCGCTCGCCGCGGCCGGAGCCGCCTATCAGGGCCTCTTTCAGAATCCCCTCGCCGATCC
>CAYRBX010000125.1:0-2964 GCA_964422695.1 uncultured Dehalococcoidia bacterium | reverse complement strand
GGGCACGGGCTGGGGCATGGAGTAGGTCTTGCCGTTCACGAGAAGCCGGCTCTTTCGAGGGAATCCGAGGACATCCTGCTCCCGGGGATGATCTTCACCGTGGAGCCGGGGATTTACATTCCGGGGAGGGGAGGGGTTAGGATCGAGGATATGGTCCTCCTGAAGGAGGAGGGGCCGATCCTCCTCTAAGAAGCCCGCGATCTCCTCTTCCTTCGGACTCCCGACTTCCTCGAACGGCGTCGGGAGGAGCTTCTCTCCTTAAGGGGGTGGTAAACGGGGTTCTCCATCCTGCCGTCCCACTCGATGGCGAACTCGGGCTCCCTCCTCCCGAAACACCGAGCGCAAAGCAGAGCTATAGCCCTTCCGTCGAGAGTTCGGGGGTATTCCCACCGAGCCGGAAGATCCAAGGGCACGTGAAAGACCTCCTCTCCGGCTTCCCTGAGCGGCTTCCGGCAGGCGCAGCAGAGCATCTCGAGCTCCTTATCTCCCTTCAAAGCCCTTCACCTCCTCTCCGATTTCGCCGATCCGGAAGGAGTTGCAAAAAGCGGAGGAGTTTGGAGAATAAGAAAGGAAAGCAGAAAGGAAGAGGGGGAGGATTATGATCGGAGCAGGGGAATTGAGAAAGGGCCTCACCATAGAGATAGACGGCACCTTGTATTACATCCTCGAATATCATCATATCAAGCTGGGAAGAGGCGCGGCTCAAGTGAAATTGAAGCTCCGGGATATCCGAACGGGAGCTACGGTGGAGAAGACCTTCCAAGCTTCTCAGACCTTCAAGAAGGTGGATGTGGAAGAGCATCCGGCTCGCTTCCTTTACAGGGAGGGAGATCTCTACCACTTCATGGATCTCGAGACTTTCGATCAATACAGCTTCTCCAAAGATGAGCTGGGCGATATGGTGAATTACCTGAAGGAAGATCTCGAAGTTGAGGTATCGATTTATGACGGAAAGCCCGTCGGAATCACCCTGCCCACCACCGTGGATCTGCGAGTTGTCGAAACGCCGCCCGGATTCAAAGGAGATACAACTCAAAGCGGCGGAAAGCCCGCCACTTTGGAAACCGGCCTTGTCGTCACCGTTCCCTTCTTCGTCGAGGTCGGAGATATCGTTCGCGTTGATACGAGAACCGGAGAGTATGTGGAGCGCGTAAGCAGTTAGGTGATCAAAGCGGATCTGCACATTCATACTTGCTATTCTCCGGATTCAAGAGCGAAAATCCCCGATATCATAAAGCGATGCCTGAAAATAGGGCTCGGATGTATCGCAATAACAGATCACAATACCATAAAGGGCGCTCTTGAGGCGAAAGAAGAAGCTCCATTCCTCGTGATCGTAGGAGAGGAGATAAGGACGAGAGAAGGGGAGATCATAGGCTACTTCCTTCAAGAGGAAATACCTCCGGGGCTCTCCCCCGAAGAGACGGCGCGCCTGATAAAAGAGCAGGGGGGGTTGGTCTGCATCCCCCATCCCTTCGACAGCATCAGGAGGAGCTCCGCTCTGAAATTTGAAGCTTTATGTCGAATTATAGATCAAGTGGATATCATAGAGGCGTTCAATGCGAGGACTTTCTTCCCCTGGGATCAGAAGAGGGCTTTGAAGCTCGCCGAAGAGAGGAACCTCCCCGTAAGCGCCGGAAGCGATGCGCACCATCCGTCGGAGATAGGGAGGATGTGGATGGAGCTCCCCCCCTTCGAGAACTCCCCGCGGAATTTCCTCGAAGCCCTCAGAAGGGGAAGGGCGAGAGGCGAGAAGCTTATGGTTCTGGAGTTCTTGGGCGTTCTCGCGAGGAGGGCGATCGCGCTCGCAAGGAGATGCTGAAGATCGGCTGGTTCTCCACGGGAAGGGATAAAGCCGCCCGAGATCTCCTCCAAGCCGTAATCGAGGGGATGAGGAGAGGGGAGCTCCCCCTGGAGATCTCCTTCGTTTTCTGCAACAGGGAGCCGGGAGAGAGCGAGAAGACCGATCTCTTCCTGAAGCAAGTAGAAAATTACGAGATCCCCCTCATCTGCCTCTCCTCTCGCAAGTTCAAGCTCTCATGCGGGGATGCGTGGAGGGAGGAGTTCGAGCTGAGAGCGCGGAGCATGCTCGAGGCATTCTCCTTCGATGTCGGGGTTCTGGCCGGATACATGCTGATCGCCGGCAGGGCGCTCTTGGAGCTCCCTCTCCTCAACTTGCATCCCGCTCCCCCCGGAGGGCCTGCGGGAGCGTGGGAGGAGGTGATATGGAAATTGATTGAGGAGGGAGCCGAGAGGGCGGGAGCTATGATTCACATCGCGACGGAGGAGCTGGATCGAGGTCCGGTGGTCGCCTACTGCACCTTCTCCCTCAGAGAACCTCCTTTCGCGGAGCTGCGGGAGAGAGGGGAGAAATCCTCGCTCTTCCGCCTCATAAGGCAACACGAGCTTGTTCGGGAGATCCCGCTCCTTACGGAAACCTTAAAGGCTTTGGGAGAGGAGAGGGTGAAAATCGTCGGAAAGAAGGTCTTCGACGCGAAGGGAAGGGAGATCTCCGGCCTCGATCTCTCCCCGGAAGTCGAGAGGAGAATAAGGGGAATCGAAATTCAGAAGATCGATATCCTTTAGGGGGGATTTCGTGAGGAAGGTCGTCTTCTTCGATCTCGAAGGGCCGCTCTCGCCTCAAGATAACGCTTATGAGCTCATGAGCCTCTTCCCGGAGGGGCGGAAGATCTTCGAGGTTATAAGCCGATACGATGATCTCCTCGCGCTCAGGGGGAGGGAGGGCTATGAGCCGGGCGACACCTTATCTCTCATCATCCCCTTCCTCATCCTGCACGGAATAAAGGAGAAAGATATAAGGGATCTCGCCGAAAAAGCCCCCCTCACCCCCGGAGCTCCGGAGCTTATAGGGATGCTCAAAGAACGGGATTGGCAGATCTTCGTTATAAGCACAAGTTACGAGCAGTTCGCCTCCCGCATCTGCGAGCGCTTGAAAATCCCCTT
>CAYRBX010000124.1:0-2967 GCA_964422695.1 uncultured Dehalococcoidia bacterium | reverse complement strand
GGAAGAGGATACCGGAGCCTATTTCGGGAGGGCTCATCTTATCCTATCAATGCACGGCGGAGTGCCGGTTCTGCATGTACGCGTGCTCTCCCAGATGGAGGGATTGGATCTCGGAGGAGGATCTCCGCAGGATCTTGAGCGAGCTTTCGGGAAGGATAAGGCCGAGCAGATTCGGCCCGGATGGGGTTGAGCTCAATTTGGGCTTGCACTTCACCGGAGGGGAGCCCTTCCTCAAATTCGATTTGCTCCTTCGGGCCGTTGAGATCGCCCGGGAGTTTGAAATCCCCTCGACCTTCGTGGAGACCAATTGCTGCTGGTGCGCGGATGAGAGCGAGACGAGAGAGAAGCTCTACTTGCTGAAGGAGAGGGGTTTGAAGGGGATTTTGATCTCGGTCAATCCGTTTTACCTCGAATTCATTCCCTTCGAGCGCACCGAAAGGGGGATCAGGGCGGCTTTGGAGGTCTTCGGCCCGCGGAACGTCATGATCTACCAGGCGGAGTACTTCCGGCGCTTCAAGAAGCTCGGAATAAGGGGAAAGCTCAAGCTTGAGGATTACCTCAGGCTTTCGGGCGAGAAGCTGGGAGGGAATGTGGAGCTCTTCCTCATGGGAAGGGCGGCCTACAAGCTCCGGAAGTTCTATCCCAAATACCCTCCCGAAAGCTTCTTCGATGTGCCCTGCCTTCCTCCTCCCATCCGGAGCTGGCATAATCACTTCGACAATTACGGGAACTTCCTTCCGGGATATTGCGGCGGGATCTCCCTCGGAGATGCGAGGAACTTAAGCGAGCTCCTCAGGGAGGGCGTAGATCTTGCCGAAAAGCCCGTTCTCAAATTCCTGATGCAACAGGATTTGAGAGGCCTTTTCCAATTTGCTCAAGAGCGCGGATACAAGCCGCTTCAAGAGGGATATATCTCGAAATGCCATCTCTGCCTTGATATAAGAAGATACCTTGCGAAGATGGGAGAATTCGAGGAGCTCAGCCCCAGGGAATTTTACGAGGAGCTTGAGAGGGATGGGGATGAAGATCTTGGGGATAGAGACCTCTTGTGATGAGACTTCGGTCGCCGTGGTGGAGGACGGGAGGAAGATCATCGCAAATCTCATCGCCTCTCAGATCGATGTGCACCGGAGGTTCGGGGGGATAGTTCCTGAGGTGGCCTCCCGGCAGCACATGCTCGCCCTCCCCTCTTTGCTTGAGCAGATCTTCGCGGAGACGAAGCTCGATCCCGGAGAGCTCTTCGGAGTGGCCGTGACCAGAGGGCCGGGGCTTGCCGGATCCCTCCTCGTGGGGGTGAATTTCGCCAAGGGCTTGGCTTACGCTTGGAATTTGAAGCTCATCGGGATAAATCACATCGAAGCGCATATTTACGCGAACTGGCTTTCGGCCGAAGAGCCCCCTCTCCCCGCCCTCTGCCTTGTGGTCTCGGGAGGCCACACCGAGCTCTTCCTCATGGAAGATCACGGCAAATTCAAAAGGCTTGGGGAGACGAGAGATGATGCGGCGGGGGAGGCTTTCGATAAGGTGGCGAGGCTCTTGGGGCTTGATTTTCCGGGAGGGCCCGCGATAGAGAGGGCGGCCCTTCGGGGGAAGCCCAGATTTCAGCTTCCGAGAGCTTGGCTTCGGGGAACTTGGGATTTCAGCTTCAGCGGCTTGAAGACGGCCGTCCTCCACCTCCTTCGCGACTTCGGCCGCCCGCCCTACCCCGAGGATCTCATCGCCGATATCGCGGCGAGCTTTCAGGAGGCGGTGGTCGATGTGCTGACCGCCAAGGCCGCCAGGGCCGCCGAGGAATTCAGAGCTCGAGCGCTTCTCCTTGCGGGAGGGGTCGCCTGCAATAAGAGGCTGAGGGAGCTCATGAGCTCGCGATCCCCCGTTCCGGTGATCTATCCCCCTCCCGCGCTCTGCACCGATAACGCCGCCATGGTGGCGGCCTGCGCCTTCTTCCACTTCCGGAAGGGGGAGGAGGACTCCTGGGATCTGGATGCGCAGCCGGATCTGCGGCTCTGATCTCAGGAGGCCCCGGAGTTCTTGCGCAGCATGCTTATTCGGGAGTCTATGATATCGAGAGTCACCGTCCTCAGAGCTTCGAGCTCCTCCAAGGAGAGATCCTCGATCCTCTCCAGATTGTACTGAACCGTGGAGATGATCTCCTGAGAGGGCCTTCTGCGCGGAAGCTGGAAGTAAGCCGTGATCGTGGCGATCAGCACGCCCCAGAAGAGGCCGCACCCCACGAAAGCCCACAGCCCCATGAGCACCTTCGCTTTGGTCGTGGTGAGAACGGAGCTCATCCCCATGGTCTCCATGACGGCGATCACCCAGAAGAGGGCGTCCCCGAAGGACTTTATATGCTCATTTCCCGTCCCGCTCTCGAAAGCGTAGAGAAGGCCGGAGAAGACGAACATCGAGATGAGCAAGACCATCAGCATCGGAATGAGAGGAGTTCGGGTGAAGGCGTCTTTCAGAAAGCGGAAGAAATCCGGCATGTGAGGAGCCACCCGCAATCTCCGCTTCGGCCTCCTGCGAAGTCGCAGCACCTCAACTCCGGGCCGAACCGAAGGTATTTTCTCGAACTTGACTTCTTCCCTTCGCTCCATAGCTCAACCCCCTTCCCTCCGGATTCGGGAAATCCGGCTCTTCTCGGCCGTGATTATCGCTTTGATCTGAGCCGCCGCCTCCTCCATCTTCCCCTCCGAATTTACCACGAGGTAATCGAAAAACGATAATTCCCTCATCTCCTCCTCGGCTTTCTTCAGGCGGATTTCGAGCTGCTCGGGGGATTCGGTTCCCCGCTTCCTCAATCTCTCCTTCAATTCCTCCAAACTCGAGGGGGCGAGAAATATAGCCACTGCTTCGGGATATAATCTCTTCAGGGTTTTCGCCCCTTTGACATCCACCTTCACGATGACATCCTTCCCCTCCCTTAGGGGCTTCTCCACCTCCCAGCGGGGAACGCCATAAATGTGG
>CAYRBX010000123.1:0-2980 GCA_964422695.1 uncultured Dehalococcoidia bacterium | reverse complement strand
AAGCGTGAGGAGGAGGGAGATGAAGAGGGATCTTCTGTCCGTTGCGGATCTCTCCGCAGAGGAGCTCTCGAGCATCGTAAAGGAGGCGGCCAGGAAGAAGAGAGAGGGATGGGGGAGGCCGCTTGAGGGGAAGACTCTGGCTTTGATCTTCGAGAAGCCCTCGCTTCGAACGAGAGTGAGCTTCGATGTCGCCATGTACGAGCTTGGAGGGCATGCCATCTACCTCTCGAGGGAGGAGGTGGGGCTCGGGGCGAGAGAGCCCATACCGGATATGGCTCAGGTTCTGGGGAGATATGTGAGCGCGATCGCCGCGAGGGTTTACAAACATGCGACTTTGGAGGAGCTCGCCCGATACTCTCCGGTTCCCGTGATCAACGCCCTCTCGGATCTCGAACATCCCTGTCAGGCGGTGGGAGATATGCTCACCATCTACGAGAAGAAGGGAAGGCTTTCGGATCTCACGGTGGCCTTCGTGGGAGATGGGAACAATGTGGCGAACAGCCTGCTTTTGGCCTGCGCCCTTCTGGGAATAAACTTCAAATTCGCCTCCCCCCCGCGATACTCCATTAAGGAGGAGATCTTGAACAAAGCACTTAAAGCCGCCTCTTCAAGCGGAGCCGAGATCAAACTGCTTCAGGATCCGGAGGAGGCGGCGAGAGGAGCCGATGTGATCTACACCGATGTGTGGGTGAGCATGGGGCAGGAGGCGGAGGCGGAGGAGAGGAGGAAGGCCTTTCGGGGATATCAGGTGACCGAAGAGCTCCTCAAATCTGCCAAAAGCGACGTCATCCTCATGCACCCCATGCCGATTCACCACGGAGAGGAGCTCGCTCCGAACCTCCTCTTCTCCCGCTATTCGGTCATAATAGATCAAGCCG
Source organism: uncultured Dehalococcoidia bacterium (assembly GCA_964422695.1). GTDB lineage: Bacteria > Chloroflexota > Dehalococcoidia > SZUA-161 > CAYRBX01 > CAYRBX01. The sequence goes on along the minus strand of CAYRBX010000123.1, from coordinate 2,102 downwards.
AAAACAGGCTTCACGCGCAGAAGGAGATCCTCATCCGGCTTCTCGGAGGTTGAAACGGGGGGGTGGAATGCGTGAGGAAGCCTCTCATCCTCATCCTCGGAAGGCCGAATGTGGGGAAATCCACGCTGTTCAATCGCCTGGTGGGGGAGAAGAAGGCGATCGTCGAGGATATACCGGGAACCACTCGAGATCTCCTCTTCGGAGATGTGAAGTGGAAGGACAGGGAATACACGATCGTCGATAGCGGAGGGCTTGAGATCGAACCCTCTACGAGCCTCGGAAGGAAGATCAAGAGCAAGATAGAGGAGGCGGTGAGGGAGGCCGATCTCGTGCTCTTCATGACCGATGTGAAGGACGGCCTCACGATCCCGGATCAGGAGGCGGCGGATTTCCTGCGGCGTCTGGGAAAGCCCGTGCTCCTCGTCGTGAACAAAGTGGACAACGAGAAGCGAGCCCTTCAGGTGAGCGAGTTCTTCAAGCTCGGCTTGGGGGAGCCCATCCCCATAAGCGCTTACCACGGGAAGGGAATAGAGGAGATGATGGATAAGGTGGCCGAGATCCTCCCCTCTCCTCCTCCCTCCGAGGAAGAGGAGGAAGAGGGATTGAAGCTCATCATAATGGGGCGCCCCAATGTCGGAAAATCCATGCTCTTAAACGCCATCCTCAAGGACGAGAGGGTTCTCGTGGATGAAACTCCGGGAACCACTCGCGATCCCGTGGATGTGAAGTTCGAATTCGGAGGGGAGCCCTTCATCCTGATCGATACGGCGGGGCTCAGACGGAAGGGGAGGATAGAGGCCGGAATCGAAAGCTACAGCGTTCTTCGAGCTCTGAGAGCTCTGGAGCGCTCCGACGTCGCGGCCCTCGTTCTCGACGCCACCGAGGGGATCACGGCTCAAGATCTTCACATCGCCGGATACATACTGGAGGCGGAGAAGGGGCTTGTGATCGCCGTGAACAAATGGGATCTTGTGGAAAATCGAAAGGAGGCGGAGAGGTGGTACAAAGCCGAAGCCGAAGCTCGATTTCGCTTCGCCCCCTCTCCCCCCCTTCTCTTCACCTCCGCCCTGAAGGGATGGGGCGTCGAGAAGCTGCTGCGAGCCGCAAGGGAAGTTTACAGAAATCGAACGAGGAGAATCCCCCAGCCCGCTTTGGATCGAGCGATCAGGGAGATCGTCGCCGCCTATCACCCCCCTTCCGTCGGGGGGAAGAGCGGCTTCATCTTCGGCCTCAAACAGGTGGGGATCAGCCCTCCCTCCTTCGAGCTTTCGGTCAACAATCCCGATCTTTTCCCCGATCACTACATCCGCTACATTGAAAACAGATTGAGGGAGCGATTTGAGCTCTACGGAACGCCGCTTCGCCTCATCTTGAAGAGGAAGAGGTGAGAGATGAAGGAGCAAATTCCCCTCCTCATCCTCTCCTTCCTCGCAGGGTACTTCATAGGGGCGATCCCCTTCGGGTACATCATAGGCAGGGCGGGATACGGAATCGATGTGAGGGAGTACGGAAGCGGGAGGACCGGATTCGCCAACGTCCTCCGAACCCTCGGGGTAAGAGCCGGGATCGCCACATTGATCTTGGATCTCGCGAAGGGAGCCGGCGGGGCGATCGCCGGAGCGGCGATCGCCGGAGGAGATCTGCTCGTATTCGGGAAGGCCGCGGGCGCCTTCGGAGCCGTGGTGGGACATAACTGGCCTGTTTACATCCGATTCCGAGGGGGGAGGGGGGTGGATCCGGCTCTGGGAGGGCTCTTCGCCATGGTTCCCTTCGCGGGGGCTATCTGCTTGGGCTTCGGCTTCCTCACCATCTTCCTCTCCCGTTACGTCTCCTTGGGCTCCATTCTCGGCTCGGTTGTGAGCGTGTGCGTTCTGGGGCCTCTCGCGGGATACGGATGCGTGCCGAAGGCCTTCCTCCTCTACGCCGCCGCCGCAACCGCTCTCATCATCGCGCGGCATAAGGATAACATTCAGAGGCTTCTCTCCGGAACGGAGAGGAGGATAGGCGAGAAGGGGGAGAGGAGATGAGGAGGGTGGGAGTGGTGGGCACAACCGCTTGGGGCACCACTCTGAGCTTGCTCCTCGCGCGCAAAGGGGTGGAGG
>CAYRBX010000122.1:0-3004 GCA_964422695.1 uncultured Dehalococcoidia bacterium | reverse complement strand
CTCAAGCCCCTCTATCACCTCCCGAACCGCGGATCTGCAGGGGCCGGGGATCTCGCGATAATTGGCCAGAACCTTCCCTCCTCCGGTTCTCGCCGCCATCCCCACTCTCGTCATCTTCGCCTTTATGAAAGCTTCGGAGGGATCGAGGGAGGAGCCCGAGTACATGATGAAATCGGTGAAGCGATAGGGTTTGAAATCCCTCACCTCCAGAATGCCTCCGAATCGAGATTCGAGAGGTATTCCGGCTTTGAGCAGGCATCCGTTCACGATGACGCTGCAGATGGTGGCGAAGCCCACCTTCCCCTCCGGAATTCGCATCTCCCCGAGCTTCTCCCCCTCGCAGGCTACGGCCACGAGATCGCTCACGGCGAAGCCGGCTTTGAAGGCATGGCGCATGATCTTAAGGGCTTTCTGAAAATCCCTCTCCCTGAAGAGGGTGATGTTCACCGGAACGGCGCCTTTCCTCCTCTCCCAGTCGAACTCGGTTCTGAAGGCCAAGAGCTCGATTCTCGCGATCACAAAGCCCACTTTATCTCGTACGAGAGCGTTTCTGAGCTCCTGCCTTCCCGCCTCGGTGATCACCCTCCCCTCTCGCTTCGTGACGATCTTGGTGAAGCCGCGCTCATCCAAGAGCTTCAGATGGTATCTCACGGTTCTCGGGCTCAAAGCTATTCCCTCTTCTCTGAGCTTCTGAGCGATAGCCCGCGCTCCCAGAGGTCTTCCCGCCTCCTCCAAGATCTTCAGGATCGCCTTCTCCTTCCTCTCGATATCCTCATCTCGCATGGCTCGTCCGCCACTAATTAGCAATATGAGGAGAAAATCTGTCAATGGGGTATAATTGGCTTGATGGGAAAGGGAAGCAGGCAGGCGGTAATCTGGATCCTCCTCCTCATCGCCTTCATCGCCCTGATGGTTCACCTCCTCTCCCCCTCCGGCGGCCCCGCGGAGATCCCCCTCAAGGGGCCTGAGGAGAGCGTTGTGGGGCTCGCCCGAGAGGGCAAGATCATCGAGATCACGCAGAAGGGAGCGGAGCTTGAGATCAAAGCGGTGAGCGAGGAGGGAGCGACGGCGAAGTACAAATCGGCGGTGCTTGAAGGGGAGGATATACGGAATGTCCTCAAGGAGGAGGGCGTTCCCGAGGAGATCCTCTCCCGAATAACCATAAATTACAGATCCGCCAGGAGCTTCTGGGATTCCTGGGGCGGGCTTCTCGTCAATCTCATTCCCGTTTTGCTTTTGGGGCTCTTGCTCTTCTTCCTGTTCCGGCAGGCTCAGGGAGGGACAAGTCAAGCTTTCAGCTTCGGAAGAAGCCGCCCCAAGGTGATCATGGGGAACAGGCCTAACGTCACGTTCAAAGATGTGGCCGGAGTCGAGGAGGCGAAGCAGGAGCTCTGGGAGGTCGTCGAATTCCTGAAGAACCCGCAGAAGTTCGCCGCTCTGGGCGCGAGAGTTCCCAAAGGCGTCCTCCTTGTGGGTCCGGCCGGCTGCGGGAAGACCCTTCTGAGCAAAGCGGTGGCCGGAGAGGCCGGAGTTCCCTTCTTCGCGATAAGCGGAAGCGAATTCGTGGAGATGTTCGTGGGGGTGGGGGCGGCGAGGGTGAGAGATCTCTTCGAGCAGGCGAAGCGCAACGCCCCGAGCATCATCTTCATCGATGAGATAGATGCCGTGGGGAGGCACAGAGGGGCGGGCATCGGAGGAGGGCATGATGAGAGGGAGCAGACGTTAAATCAGATTCTCGTGGAGATGGACGGATTCGACACCAACACCAATGTGGTGGTGATCGCGGCGACCAACAGGCCCGATATCTTGGATCCGGCGCTCCTCCGGCCGGGAAGATTTGATCGAAGGGTGGTTGTGGATCTCCCCGATGTCAAGGGGCGCCTCGAGATCCTGAAGATCCACACCAAAAACAAGCCTCTCGATCCCTCGGTGGATCTCGAGGTGATCGCCCGCCAGACCCCCGGCTTCAGCGGAGCGGATCTCGCGAATTTGGCCAATGAGGCCGCGATCTTGGCCGCAAGGCGCAATAAGGACAGGATAACCATGAAGGAATTCGAGGACGCCATAGATAAGGTTCTGGCCGGGCCGGAGAGGAAGAGCAAGATAATAAGCGAGAAGGAGAAGCGAATAAAAGCGTATCACGAGGCGGGCCATGCTCTCGTAGCTTTCTACCACCCCGATGCCGATCCGGTTCACCGCATCTCCATCATAAGCAGAGGGCTTCTCGGAGGTTATACGAGAATGGTTCCTCAGGAGGATCGCTCCCTCTGGACTCGCTCGCAGCTTGAAGCCATGCTCGCCGTGGCCCTCGGAGGATACACGGCCGAGGAGATCGCCTTCGGGGAGGTGTCCACCGGAAGCGAAAACGATCTGGAGAGGGCGACGGATCTCGCCCGGAAGATGGTCGTGGAGTACGGAATGAGCCCCAAGCTCGGCCCGAGGATTTACGGAAAGAGAGAGGGCTTGGTCTTCTTGGGCAAGGATATAGTCGAGGAGAGGAATTACAGCGAGAAGGCGGCTCAGGAGATAGATGAGGAGATAAAGCGGATTATAGAGGAGGCTCACCAGAGGGCGAGGAGAATTCTCACCGAGCACAGGGAGAAGCTCGATCGCCTCGCCGAAGAGCTCATAAGGAAGGAAACCCTCGAGGAATCCGAAATAAAGGCGATCTTGGAGCCTCCGAGTCCGGCTTCCTGAGGGGATCTTGAGGCGAAAGATAGAGGGGCCTTTCGCTTCCAACGTCCTCTACTTGGGCCTTGTAAGCCTCCTCACCGATATATCCTCGGAGATGATCTTCAATCTCCTCCCCCTCTTCCTCCTCAACGTCCTTCACGCCACCCTCCCTCAAATCGGCCTTATCGAAGGCATCGCAGGAGGGGTTGCCGCCGTCGTTCCCGTTCTGAGCGGGAGGGCGAGCGACAAGCTGAGGAGGAGGAAGGCTTTGGCTCTTCTGGGATACGGGATCTCGACGGCGCTCAAGCCCCTCCTGCTCCTTGTGGGAGGA
>CAYRBX010000121.1:0-3019 GCA_964422695.1 uncultured Dehalococcoidia bacterium | reverse complement strand
CGCTCCCCTCCTCCCTGAGGAACTTCTCGAGCTCCCAGGCGATCTCCCGCTCGGCCCTTCCCGGCTTTATAAGCTCGGATGCGAGATCCAAAGCCCGGCGGGCGAGCGCCAGCGCCCGCCTTATCCTCTCCACCTCCTCCTCATCTTTCACGGCTCTGAGCTCCAGCACGATGCCCCTCGCCGGCTCCAGCGAGGGCCTCTCCTCCGCGGGAAGCTCTTGAATGGATTTTTGTATCTCTTCATATTCTGCGAAGCTGAGGAACTCGGCTTCGAAGCCGAGTTTTTTCAAATGAAGATTTTCAATTAATTGGCGAAACCAAGCCGAGATCCTCCCCCTGAAGGAGAAGAGCTCGAAGTGCGGGGCTTCTCTTCTTGCCTGTTCGGTGTATCTGGGATCCACGGCTATGAGGGCTCTGTCTTGAGTTATGAGGAGGAAGCCGGCGCTTCCCCTGAAGCCCGAAAGGTAAAGGCGGCTTTCGGCGCCGGAGATGAGGAGCCCGTCGATCCCCCTCTCCCTGAGCTTACGTCTGAGCCTCTCTATCCTCGATCTCCCGGACGAGCAATTCGAGCGCCGCAATGTAGCCCCTCCATCCGAATCCGCTTATCTGTCCTCTGGCTATCGGAGCGATAACCGAATGCCGCCTCCATTCCTCCCGAGCGTAGATGTTGGAGAGGTGGACTTCGACGATGGGGAGGCCGGTGTCGGCCAGCGCGTCCCGCAGGGAGAGGCCGTAGTGAGTGAGAGCCCCCGGGTTTATGATGATCCCCGAGGCCTGAGGAGCTTCGGATTGAATGAAATCTATGAGGGAGCCCTCGCTGTTGGATTGGAAGAATTTGAGCTCCACGCCGAGCTCTCTCGCCCTCTCCTCAAGCAGGGCGTTTATCTCCTCGAGGGTCTTGGTTCCGTAGATCGCGGGATCCCTTCTCCCCAGCAGATTCAAATTGGGTCCGTTTATCACGAGGATCCTCATCTCTCCCCCTCGGCTCGAGGATGCGCTTCAAGATACGCTCGGCGCAGCTGCGCCGGAGCCACATGAGTGTAAATTTGAGTTGTGGCCAGCGAGGAGTGGCCGAGCAGCTCTTGAACCGCTCGCAGATCGGCCCCCCGGCGGAGCATGTGGGTGGCGAACGTGTGGCGGATGAGGTGAGTCCACACCCTCTTCTCCAGCCCGCCCTTCCGAGCGTGCTTCCTCACGATCTCCTGAATGGCTCGAACCGAAAGCCTCTCCCCCCTTCTGCTTACGAATAGAGCGCGCTCTTCCCTCCCTCCGACCAGCAGGGGCCTTCCTCGCTCCAAGTACTCCCTCAAAGCCCTCGCCGCAGGCTCTCCGAAGAGAGCCCATCTCTCCTTCTTCCCCTTCCCCCGCACGAGCACCTCTCTTCTCGCGAGGTTCACATCCTCGATATCGAGCCCTCTGATCTCGCTCACTCGAAGCCCCGCGGCGTAGAGGAGTTCGAGCAGAGCGCGATCTCTGAGGCCCAGAGGCGTCGAGATATCGGGAGCCGAGAGGAGGAGCGAGATCTCCCTCTCGTTGAGGAAGGATGGGAGGGCTCTCTCCCTCTTCGGCATGAAGAGCGAGAAGACGAGATCCGCCGAAATGCCCTTCTTCTCCTTGAGGAAGCGATAGAAGCGGCGCAAGGCGCTCAATTTCCTCGCCACGCTCCTCCTCGTCCTCCCCCTTTCGAGAAGGGAGGCGAGGTATTCCCTCATGACCTTCCGATTCACATCCTCGAGGGACTTCACCCCCCTTTCGATGAGGAAGTTCACGAACTCCCTCACATCGCCGAGGTAATTTCTGATCGTATAGGGGGAGAAATCCCTCTCCCTCTCGAGGTGATCGCGAAATTCCCTCTCTATCGCCTCCCACCTCTCAGCGGAGAACATAGATCTTGTTCCCCATCTCCCTGATCGCGCCTTTCATCTCGAGCAGGGTTAAAAGGCCCGCCATATCCCCCGCCGGAATCCCCGAGCGGCGGCATAATTCGTCTATATGGAGAGGGCCTTCGGAGAGGAGGGAGAGGATCCTCCCCTCCCTCTCATCTTCGGAAGCCGGGAGGGAGGGCTTCGCGGAGAGCCGCTTGGGGATTATGTGAGGATTCAGCTCCTCGAGGACATCTTCGGCGCTCTGAACCAATTTCGCTCCCTCCTTTATCAATCGGTTCGTCCCCCGACTTGAGGGGGAGAAGATGCTTCCCGGAATCGCGAAGACCTCTCGATTCTGCTCCAAAGCGAATTCCGCCGTGATGAGAGCTCCGCTCCTCTCCTTCGCTTCTACGACGAGCACCCCTAAGGAGATCCCGCTCATAATGCGATTGCGTCGGGGGAAGTGCTCCGGCTTCGGCTTCGTCCCCAAGGGGTATTCGCTCAGCAGCGCTCCGCTTTCGGCGATCTCCCCGGCGAGCCGGCGATTCTCCTTGGGGTATACGATATCGAGGCCGCAGCCCAGAACCGCGAGCGTTCTTCCTCCCGCTTCGAGAGCGGCTCTGTGAGCGATCGCATCTATCCCCAAGGCGAGCCCGCTCACGATGGTGAAGCCGCTCTCCACGAGCTCTCGCACGATCCTCCTCGCCGCCTCCTTCCCGTAGGAGGTGCACTTCCTGGATCCCACCACGGTGATCGAGGTCTCATCTTCCGGAAGCAGCTCCCCCTTCACGTAGAGGACGGGAGGGGGGTCGTGGATCTCCCGAAGTCGGGAGGGGTATTCCGGATCATCCCAGGTGAGAGCCCTCACCCCCTCCCTCTCCAGCTTCTCGATCTCCCTCTCCGGGGAGATGAGAGGCCTCTGGGAGACGATCTTCTTCACCGTTGAGGGATCCAGCCCGCAAGCTCGGAGTTCGGAGGCGCTCGCGAACCATGCTCTCTTCAGATCGCCGAAGCGCTCTTTGAGGAGGGAGAATTTCGCCGGCCCCACTCCTCTGATGAGGGAGAAGCCGATCCAGTACCCGAGATCCTCTCTCATTTTGCGGCCATGATCCAAGCGAGCTTCATCTTGCGGAAGAGCTCCGACAGCTCCTCGAC
>CAYRBX010000120.1:0-3170 GCA_964422695.1 uncultured Dehalococcoidia bacterium | reverse complement strand
GTTTTGGGGGAGGCGCTCAAGAGCCTTTACCCGAAGGTCATCGAGAGGAGGAGAACTCTGGTTTACACCGACGACACTCACATGATGATCGGCGTCGCCGAATCCCTCATCGAGAAGAAGGGATTCGATCCGGAGCATATGGCTTGGACTTTCATTCGCAACTGGGAAAAAGAGCCCTTTCGGGGCTACGGCCCGGGACCTCCGCGCATCTTCCGCATGATAAAGAACGGAGAGCCTTGGGATAAGGCCGCGAGGAAGCTTTACGGAGGGGGATCTTTCGGAAACGGCGCCGCGATGCGCATCGCCCCCATCGGGATTTTCTTCCACGACAGGCCGGAGGAGCTCAGGGAAGCGGCTTTGAGATCAAGCGAGATCACTCACGCTCATCCTCTCGGAAAGGAAGGGGGATTGCTTCAGGCCGGGGCCGTGGCCTTGGCGACGAAGCTCAAGCCCGAGGAGGAGCTCGATCCGGAGGAATTCCTGCTCTCGCTCTCGGGGCTTATCGAAGAGGAGGTTCTCAAAGCGAAGCTCGTAAAGATAGGAGAGCTTCTCGCCCGAGGAGAGAGGAATCCGGAGAGGGTGGCGAGGGAGCTCGGAAACGGGGTGGAGGCTCAGAACTCCGTCCCCTCGGCCATCTTCTCCTTCCTCTCCCACCCCCGCTCCTTCCGAGAAGCCGTTCTCTTCGCCATAAGCCTCGGAGGAGATACGGATACGATAGGCGCCATGACGGGAGCGATCTCGGGAGCTTTCCTCGGCTCGGAAGCCATACCGGAGGAGTGGAAGAGGAAGCTGGAGAACAGAAGCTATATAGAGGAGCTCGGGCGGAAGCTCTGGGAGATCAAAGCGAAGAGCCCAAAGCCGGAAGGATGAGATCGATGAACTTCTTCACGATCCTCGCCGTGGCCCCCCAGATGACCTCATCCCCCACCTTGAAGGAATAAGTCCTCACCCCATCTCTCTCCTCGCATCGCATGTTCGCGGGATTCGCAAGCTCACGAAGGGGAACCTCGAGAACTCCCGCCACCTCCTCCGGACGAAGGCGGAACTTGTAGGGGTGGGGAATGAGGCCGACGAAGGGGGAGATGAGGAAGAGCCCGGATAAGGTCTTCTCATCATCAAGCTCCCCCAAGATCTCCACATCCCGGGGCTCTATCCCCACCTCCTCCCAAGCTTCCCTCAAAGCGGCGTGAAGAGGGCTTTCGTCGCTCTCCTCGATCGCCCCTCCCGGGAATGAAATCTGGCCCTTGTGATGTTCCACCTCCTCGGCTCGCTTTATGAAGAGGAGATGCAACCTCCCTTCCTTGAGGAAGAGGGGAACGAGAACCGCAGCCCTCACAAGCCCCTCCTCCTCAATCCTCCTCTTCTCCCTCCTCCTCAGGATCTCCGCTATAACTTGAGGAAAGCTCGAATTCCTCAACAAGCTCCTCCTCTCCCTCTCCTTCATGATCTCCGGGGAAGGGGGCTATGAAGGGCTTGAACAGGCCGTAGAGGGAGGAGGGGATCTTGCCCTCGATGAACATGCCCTTGGAATCGTATTCCCGATGAACGACAATCCCGCGACGCCTGAAGAGATCCAGAAGCTCCATCTCCTCATAGGGGATGTAAACGCTTATGGGCACCATCTCCTCAGATAGAGCGCGAGCTATAGCCCGAAGGAGCCTCCTGAGCCCCCACCCCTTCGCCGCCGAGATGAAGAGGGGGAAATCGGAGATATCCTCATCGAACTTCTCCCCGTCCCAATCTCCGGGAACCAGAAGATCGACTTTGTTCAAAACCAGAAGCTTCGGCTTCTCCCCCAAACCCAAGCTCTCCAGAACGGCATCAACGGTCTGACTTTGCTCGGCGGCGTTCGGATGAGTTATGTCAACCACATGAAGGAGGAGGTCGGCCTCCTCGAGCTCCTCGAGAGTGGCTTTGAAGGCCTCGACCACCATGGGGGGGAGCTTCTGAATGAAGCCGACGGTATCGGTGATGAGGATGTCGCGGCCGTCGGGAAGTCGAATGCGGCGCGTGGTGGGATCGAGGGTGGCGAAGAGCTTATCCTCCACGAGGACATCGGCTCCGGAGAGGGCGTTGAAGAGGGTGCTCTTCCCCGCGTTGGTGTAGCCGACGATGGAGACGATGGGAATGGGGTTCTTCCTCCTCTGCTTGCGATGAAGCTCCCTATGCCTTCGAACTTCCTCAAGCTCTCTTTTGAGGTGTTCGATCCTCCTCTTTATGAGCCGGCGGTCGAGCTCGAGCTGAGACTCCCCCGGCCCTCTCATTCCGATTCCGCCTCTCTGCTGCTCCTCGTGAAGGTGAGACCACAATCCCACAAGCCGCGGCAGGAGGTATTCGTGCTGAGCGAGCTCCACCTGAAGCTTTCCCTCTCTGGTTCGCGCTCTCTGAGCGAAGACATCCAAGATGAGCATGGTGCGATCGATGACCTTCACCCCCAGAGCTCTTTCGAGATTGCGATGCTGAATGGGGGAGAGATCATCATCGAAGATGACGAGATCCGCATCGGTGGCGTTCCGAAGCTGTACGAGCTCTTGGAGCTTCCCCCGACCTATGAAGAAGGCGGGATTGGGGCGATCCAAGCGCTGGGTGAGAACCCCGACCACCTCGGCGCCGGCGGTGCGGGCGAGCTGCTCCAATTCGCGCAGGGAGTCCTGAAGGGACCAGAGGGTCCTGCGCCCTTTTATCTCAACTCCGACGAGAATGGCCCTCTCCGGCTTGGGGAGAACCTCTTTCGTCGTGTTCCTCCCTATGGTCCCGCCCTCCTCCCGGCCCAGCTCTCGATCCTCCTCAGGGCCTCGTCAAGCCGCTCGTCCGGAACGGTGAGGGAAATGCGTATGTAACCTTCTCCCGATCGCCCGTAACCGCTTCCCGGAGTGACCACCACTCCGGTCTCCTCGAGAAGCGAAGTCGCGAAGTCCAGAGAGCTCAAACCTTCGGGAACGCGAGCCCAGATGTAAAGTCCGGCTTTGGGAGCTTTGGCCTTCAATCCTATTTTACCCAAAGTCTCGAGGATCCTGTCCCTCCTCCGCCTGTAAATACGACAGTGCTCCTCTATGCACTCCTGAGGGCCTCTCAAAGCCGCGATCGCGGCGAGCTGTATGGCCTGCGGAATTCCCGAATCGAGATTGGATTTGAGGCGCATGAGGGCTTCGACCGCCCTCCCCCCCCCC
>CAYRBX010000119.1:0-3189 GCA_964422695.1 uncultured Dehalococcoidia bacterium | reverse complement strand
GCGCGCGCCTCCTCGGGGGAGAGGAGGGGGTTCTTCCCCTCCTGCGAGGGGGAGGCGATCGTGAAGCCCTTCTCGGAGCTCGAGACGAGCTATTACCTGCGCCTCGAAGTTGCGGATAAGCCCGGAGCTCTGGCTCAGATCACGGGAGCTCTGGGGAGGAATGAGATCAGCATAGCTTCTCTCATTCAGAGGGAGAGAGATAGGAGCTCCTCGACGGCCGAGGTCGTGATCATGACCTACAGGGCGAGGGAATCGGCGGTTCAGAAGGCGCTTGAGGAGATGGATCGAACCGGAGCGGTGAGGAGATTGTGCAATTTGATCAGAGTGGAGGAGAGCTGAGAGGAGATGCCCTGCCTTCTGGAGAGATATCGGGAATTCCTGCCCTTAACTTCCAAAACCCCCATTCTCACCTTGGGGGAGGGGAATACCCCTCTCCTCCGCTCCGTCAGATTGGAGAAGAAGCTCGGATGCGGGGAGCTTTATTTCAAAATGGAATCGAACAACCCCACCGGCTCCTTCAAAGACCGCGGCATGGTTCTGGCCGTGGCGAAAGCCGTGGAGGAGGGAAGCAGAGCTCTGATCTGCGCCTCCACCGGAAATACGAGCGCTTCGGCCGCGGCTTACGGAGCGAGGTTCGGCCTCCCCACTTACGTTCTTGTTCCCAAAGGCTATATAGCCATGGGGAAGTTCATTCAGGCTCTCTGTTACGGCGCGCGCCTCATCGCGATAGAGGGGAATTTCGATCAAGCTCTCAAGCTCGTGCGCGAGCTCTCCCGCCGCCATCCCCTCACGGTGGTCAATTCCATAAATCCCTATCGCCTCGAGGGGCAGAAGACGGCCGCCTTCGAGATCGTGGACGAGCTCGGAGATGCTCCCGATTACCTCTTCATCCCCGTGGGGAACGCCGGGAATATAAGCGCTTACTGGAAGGGCTTTGTGGAGTATTATGAGGCGGGGAGGGCGAGGAAGAAGCCCAAGATGATGGGGTTCGAAGCCGAAGGGGCGGCTCCGATCGCCAAGGGAAGGGTGATAGAGCATCCGGAGACCATAGCCACGGCCATAAGGATCGGAAATCCGGCGAATTGGGAGAAGGCGGTGAGAGCGAGAGATGAATCCGGAGGGGTTATCGAGACCGTAACCGATGAGGAGATCCTCGAAGCTTATAAGTTGCTCGCCGCGGAGGAGGGAGTGTTCGGAGAGCCGGCTTCGGCCGCTTCCGTGGCGGGCCTCATGAAGAAGGTGCGCGAGGGGATGGATTTCAGCACAAAACAAGTCGTCTGCGTGATCACCGGCACCGGCCTCAAGGATCCCGATACGGCTCTGAGAGCGGCCCCTCCGCATATCGAAATTCCGGCGGAGATAGAGGCGGCGGAAGAAGCTCTGGGCTTTCGGAGCTGAAGATGATAGATAAAGGGGAGATCGAGCGCGCGGTTCTCTCGATCATCAAAGCCATTGGGGAGGAGCCCTCTCGCGAGGGGCTTTCGGAAACCCCCCGGCGCATCGCCGAGATGTACGCGGAGCTCTTCTCCGGCTTGCACCGGAATCCCGTCGAGGAGCTCAATGTGACGTTCGAAGAGGCGCATCAGGAGCTCATAATCCTGAAGGACATCCCCTTCTTCTCCTTATGCGAGCATCACTTCCTCCCCTTCTACGGCGTCGTTCATATAGGCTATATCCCCAAAGGCAAAATAGTGGGATTGAGCAAGCTCGCCAGGGTGGTCGACATCCTGGCGAGGCGCCCTCAAGTTCAGGAGCGCCTCACCTCTCAGATCGCCGACGCCATCGTCGAGGGCTTGAATCCCGAGGGGGTGGGGGTTGTGGTCGAAGCCGAGCATCTCTGCATGATAATGAGAGGAGTGAAGAAGCAGGGCAGCAAGGTCGTGACCTCCGCCATGAGGGGCTTGTTCCGCCGCAGCCACAACACGCGCTCCGAATTCCTCTCCCTCATCTTCGGCGACAACAGAGGGAGGAGGTGAGGGGATGCGCTGCCCCAGATGCGGCTACACGGTCCTGTCCAAGATCAAGGTATGGGAGGACAGGAAGACCAAGGAGACGTGGTGGCGCTTGGGATGCCTGCAGTGCGGGCATAAATTCAACGTTCGCCTCCCCGAGAGGAGGAGATCTGCTTCGAGATGAGCGCCTCCTGCCCCGAGAAGCATATGGGGAGGAAATCGCAGGAAGCGCAATGCCTTCCGGGCTGAGGGGCGAATTCCTTATCCTCCCTTATGCTCTCGGCCGTCTCGAGCACCCACCGCTCCGCCTCCTCCAAAGCCCTCTCATCCGGCAGGGAGGTGAAGATCTTCCCCGTCTCGAGGTGGAAGATGGAGGCCCTTCTGACCTTAAATCCCTCCTTCTCCAAAATGAGCACGTAGAGCCAGAGCTGCCTCCGGTCGTTATCTCCCGGCTCCCCTCCCGTCTTGTAATCGATCACATGAAGCCCTCCCTCCTCCCAATCGGCTCGATCTATCTTCCCTCCCAAGATCACATCGGAGGTGAGGGGAACTTGATGATATTCCTCGAGGATGAAGGGAGCCGCTCGGAGATCATGCTCCCGGGCGAACAGCTTCACTTGAGCCAGAGCTCTGCTCTGCCACCTCTCCTCCTCCTCGCGAGAGGGGAAGAGCCATCGCCTCTTCTTCCAATGCTCCCAGAACAGAAGCTCCAGCTTCTCGGGGGAGCGATGCGATGGGGGGAGGGAGAAGAAGGAGAAGAGGGTCGCGTGAACGCTCTCTCCCAAGATGAGGTAAGGTCTGGGCTTGCGGTAAATGCGCGAGAGCCCGTCGATATAATGGAATTTGTAGCGGCGAGGGCACTCCCGATACATATTGAGCTTGAAGGGGGATACCTCCATCGCGAAGAGGGAGAGCTGAACGCCCTCCTTGGGAGCGCAAGCTGAGGATTTGGCCCTCCTCCGCGAGGCGCTCATTCAGCCCTCCGATTCCGGCAGAATCAATCTTAGCTTTCCCCGAAGGCGCTTTTCAACTTCCCCTCTTCAGGCGCCATCTCGTCCCCTCCGGAGTGTCCTCGAGGATGACGCCCATCTCCCGAAGCCTGCTTCTTATCTCATCGGCGAGAGCCCAATTCCTCTCGGCTCGGAGCTTCGATCGCACCCACACCAGAAGCTCGATGAAGGGAATGATATCTCCGGAGATCTTCCTCTCCTCCTCAAGCTTTATTCCGAGAACTCCG
>CAYRBX010000118.1:0-3202 GCA_964422695.1 uncultured Dehalococcoidia bacterium | reverse complement strand
CGATCGGAGATCTCCCTTATCCTCTCCCTGTTCCTCTCGCTCCTTATCTTGTGGCAGAGATCGAGCAGCATGTGGGCGAACTCCTCCATCCCATCGAGATCATCCCACCCCAGCACCGGAACGAATCCGCAGCCGCAGGAACACTCCATCCACAACAGCACCCTCCCCGTCCTCCGATCCACCTCCACCTTGAACCTCGTCACCCCTCCCCCTATCGCAATATATTGCACATTTGTTTTAATAGCGCATCCAAATGCAATATTTAATTGACACCCCGCTGCGATGTCAAGCTCTCGAGGGCGGATTGGAATTGACGTGGCTTGCGGCCGGTGGTAGGATAAATTTGTGGAAAGCGGTGGGCGTGGCCCAGCGGTTAAGGCGCCTGGCTGTGGCCCAGGAGATCGAGGGTTCGAATCCCTCCGCTCACCCCACCCAAACCCCGCTTTGAGAGAAAATCCCCTAAAAGCGCGCCCGTAGCTCAGCGGATAGAGCATCGGACTTCGGATCCGAGGGTCGCGGGTTCGAATCCTGCCGGGCGCGCTTTTTTATTTGTTAAGAGGCCATGTATGTGGTGATATTGGGATTTGCAGGTTCGGGGAAGACGACGCTTGTGGGAGGATTCGGGAGGTGGCTTTGCGAGGAGCAGGGATTGAGGATCGCTTCGGTGAACCTCGATCCCGGAGCCTCCGCTCTCCCCTACGCTCCGGATTTCGACATCCGGGAGCTCTTCACCTTGGAGGAGGTGATGGAGAGGGAGGGGCTCGGGCCGAACGGAGCTCTGGTTCGCTGCTCGGAGCTCATGGAGGAGAGGGCTTCGGAGATCGCCCGGAGGATCTCGGATCTCGATGCCGATTACATCCTGATAGACACGCCGGGCCAGATGGAGATCTTCCTCTTCCGAACATCGGGCCCCGCGATCTTATCGCGCTTGGATCGCGCTCCGTCGGTGGGGCTTTTGCTCCTCGATCCCTCTCTCATCTCCTCGCTTTCGGGTCTCGCGACCGCCTACGCCCTCTCCCTCATCGCCTCCCTTCGCCTCGATATGCCCTCCTTCCCCATTTTGAACAAGATCGATCTTCCTGAAGCTTCGAGAATTCGCTCTTTTCTTGCGGAGAAATCCTGCCTCCTGGAGGAGCTCTCGAAGGAGAGAGGGGTGGCGGCGGAGCTCGCCGGAAGATTCCTCAAAGCCTCTCTGGAGTTCGAGCTTCCCACCCGCCTCGTATGCATATCCGCTCTCTCCGCTCTGGGATTCGACGAGCTTTACGATCTCATTCGGGAGAGCCTCTGCGCCTGCGGGGATCTCACCTGATTTGAAATCCCTCTTCCCTTCTCATTATCCTTAAAGTAAACCGCATCAGCCGAAGGGAGGGGATTTCGGGAATGGAGAGAGTTGCGGTCGGAATACCGGGGCTTGACGAGCTCCTTCACGGGGGAATTCCCAAGCGCAATATCGTGCTCCTCTCGGGAGGGCCCGGAACGGGAAAATCCATCTTCGGACAGCAATTCCTTCACTGCGGCTTGGAGCGAGGAGAGCCCGGGGTTCTCGTGGTGCTGGAGGAGCATCCCGTTCAGGTGAGAGTGAACATGTCCCAGTTCGGCTGGGATCCCAGGCCCTTCGAGGAGGAGGGGAAGTTCGCCATAGTGGACGCCTTCACCGGCGGGATAGGGGAGGCGGCCAAGCGGGAGAGGTTCGTGGTTCGAGATCCCGACGACCTCCCCTCGCTCGTGGATGTGGTGAGGCAGGCCGTGAGGGAGGTGGGGGCGCAGAGGGTGGTGGTAGATTCGGTGACCACTCTTTACATAACAAAGCCGGCGGCGGCTCGCGGAGTGCTCATGCAGCTCAAGAAGGTCCTCTCGGGCTTGGGCTGCACCTCCATTCTCATCTCCCAGGTGAGCGTGACGGAGAGGGGATTCGGAGGCCCCGGGGTGGAGCACGCCGCCGACGGGATAATAAGGCTTGATCTCGATGAGGTGAACGGAGAGCTCATGCGAAGCCTCATCATCTGGAAGATGAGAGGGACATCTCACTCCCTGCGGCGACATCCCTTCGAGATAACCGACAAGGGCATCAGGGTGAGGTCCGGAGAAGCGATGAAGGTATTGCGCGGAGCCGCGGAGATATCCGAGGAAGGAGGGGAGAGCCATGGCGGAGGAGAGGAAGGAGGAGCTTGAGATCTCCTTAACGCCTCTGGGAAGGGAGGATATACACAAGCTTGAGGCCGCGCTCCTCGTGGGAACGCTGTTCAGAAAGGAGGTTCTGGATCTCATAAGAGATCCCTCCGAGCGCCTCACGTGGATAGATTCCCTGGCCGTAGCCGCCGGAGCTCTCGCCCGTGAGAAGGCCAAGATGTCGGTTCGCGATATCGCCGAGGATCTCGGGCGGAGCGAGGCGGTGATCCGGGGGCATCTCGCCGGGAAGACCAAAGCGGGAGAGCTCGTTCGGGAGACTTATGAGAAATTCGTGAAGGAGGGAGTGAAGCCGGAGTTCCTGCTCTTCACGCCCGAGGAGGCCGAGAAGCTCGAGGAGGAGCGACGCCGCGCCGAGAAGCTCTCCGAAGCGCTCGAAAACCTCCTTGCGGATCTCCGCAAAGCATTAGATAGAGCCGAGGAAGCCCTTCGCTCCCTCCGCCCCTCCCAATAGAATGAAAAGCATGGAGGGTAGGTATGCGCTTATCTCTAAGGAATTTCGGCCCCATAAGGGAAGTGGATCTCGTCGTAAAGCCCCTCACCATTCTCATCGGCCCGAATAGCGCCGGCAAATCTTATGTCCTTCGCCTTCTCTGGTCTCTTCTCTCTTTAGAGCCGGACTTCAGAGGGTTAGTTGAAATCGCCCGCAGGAATCTTGAAGCGCAAAAGGAACTTTCCCCGGCTTTCCACTCTTTCTTGGAGGAAATAACGCTTAACCCCACACCCATGTTTTCAAATTTGGAGAATTACTTGAAGGAAGTTTTCGAAATTCAGGAGATCGGAGAGCTTGTGAGAGCTGGTGAAGATCGCTGCGAGATAAGAATTCTCGGGGAAGAAGGAGCGGAGATAAGGTTTGAGATAAAAGAAGGGAAATTGATTTTCGAAGTTTGCGGGGAAGAGAAAATCAAGGAGGAGATAAGGAAGTTCGTCGTTGTGGAAGTGCCTTCTCATATTAAAAAAGAGAGTGCGGATTTGATTTTGTTAAAAGAAGAAATACAAAGAGCAGAGACAATCC
>CAYRBX010000117.1:0-3231 GCA_964422695.1 uncultured Dehalococcoidia bacterium | reverse complement strand
ACATAAGGCTCCCCGAAAAGCTCCTTTCTCTCATCCACCACAAGAAGCTTCATGCCCGATAACCCCCCTGCCTTTCGCGGTTCCGGCCGCGGCTTCCTCTATTATATATGTGGAATGCATCTTGATCCCGTAGAGGAGTTCAAGAGATACTGGGAGGAGACCTACGGGGGGCTTCTCTCGCTCTGCGAGTGGCACGAGATCCCCTGCGGGGAGCGCACCCTCCTCTGCGTTTACGGAAGGGCCTTCCTCTGCGAGGATCTCGGCCCCTGCGAGGTGGATTTCGTTCAGGTCATAGGCTTCCTCTCCCAAGCTCAAATCCTCCCCCTCGATGTGAACGAGGAGGAGAGAAGGGAGATAGAGGAGATCGTCAGATCCTCCTTCAACACCCCCAACATAAGCTTCTGGACGGGAAGCCTCAGGCCCTGATTTTGCCTCCGCACTCCATTTGTACTACAATTGGAGTGCAGATGGAGTGTGGCGGGGAGAGATAAGGTCACGATAAAGATACCGAGGGAGCTCTACCGGAAGCTCTCGGAGATGATAGAGGGGACGGGATTTTCGAGCGTCACGGAGTTTGTGGTCTTCGTGATGCGAACGCTTGCCTCGAGCGGGAGCTTGAAGGAGGAGGATAAGCTCACGCCCGAGGAGGTGAGGGCGATAAGGGAGAGGTTGAGGAAGCTCGGATATCTCAGGGAGGAGGAATGAGGAAGAAGGCGGTGCACATCCCCGAGGATCTCTACCGGAAGGTGGAGGAGAGGGCCAGGGCGACGGGATTCGGCTCTGTGGAGGAGTATGTGACGTTCGTTCTCGAGGAGGTGGTGAAGGAGGAGGAAGAGGAGGAGAGGCCCTTCTCCCCCGAAGAGGAAGAGGAGGTGAAGAAGAGGCTCAGGGCTTTGGGGTACCTTGATTGAGGGGACGATCGCCGTCGGAGCTTTGGCCTTCGCCTGCCAGCTCGGAAGCGCTTCGGCGGGAATGGGATACGGAACGATCCTCACCCCTCTCCTCCTGCTTCTGGGCTTCTCCCCCCTTCATGCGGTTCCGGCCGTGCTCTTAAGCCAGCTCGCCGGAGGGGTTGTGGGGGGATTTCTTCATCATCGCGCCGGGAATATAAGGCTTGACTTCCGCCCCGATGAGGAGGCGAGGAGGAGATTGCGGGGATTCGGATATATGCCCCGATCGCCGGATTCGAAGGTGATCTTCATCCTCGCGATCTGCGGCCTCGCGGGCGTCGTCTTCGGAGCTTTCTCCGCCGTTCGCGTTCCCGGAGAGGCTCTTGAGATCTACATCGGGGCTCTGGTTCTGGCCGTGGGGATGCTCATCCTCCTCCGGAAGGAGGGGGAGAGGAGGTTCTCCTGGGGGAAGCTCGTGGCCGTGGGGCTTGTGAGCGCTTTCAACAAGGGGATGAGCGGCGGGGGGTATGTGCCTCTGGTCGCCGGAGGGCAGATCATAGCCGGAAGGGAGGTCAAAAGCGCCGTGGGAAGCACGCTCCTCGCGGTGGCCTTGGTGTGCGGAGCGGGATTCGCGGCCTACCTCCTCATGGAGAGGGAGATCTCCTGGAGCCTCTCGCTCGCCGCCGCCCTCGGCTCGGTCGCCGGCTCCGTCCCCGCCGCCTTCATCGTGAGGAGGGCGAAGCCCCGCAGGCTCAAAACGGCAGTGGGAGGGCTCACGGCTGGCCTTGGGGCCCTCCTGCTCTTCAGGATTCTCGCCTTCTGAAGGAGGGGAGATGGCGGATCTCAGGGAGCTTGAAAATCGGAGCATTTACATCATAAGGGAGGCGTACGCCGAGCTCAAACCCATAGCCGCCCTCTGGAGCACGGGGAAGGACAGCACCACGGTGCTGTGGCTCTGCCGCAAGGCCTTCTTCGGGAAGATCCCCTTCCCCGTAATTCACATAGATACGGGCAGGAAGTTCAGGGAGATGTACGAGTTTCGAGATAGGCTTGCTCGGGAATGGGGCTTCGAGCTCATCGTGGCGAGAAACGAGGAGGCGATAAGGGAGGGCGTGGGGCCCGAGCGGGGGAAATTCGAATGCTGCACCAAGCTCAAAACCGAAGCTCTGAGGAAATGCCTCCAAGCTCACGGATTCAAAGCCCTCATCTTGGCGATAAGAAGAGATGAGCACGGGATAAGAGCCAAAGAGCGGTATTTCTCCCCAAGAGATGAGAGCTTCCGGTGGGATTACAGAGATCAGCCCTTGGAGATGTGGGATCAATTTCAGGGGCTTGTGGGGGAGGGATCTCACATGAGGGTGCATCCTCTGCTGCACTGGAGGGAGCTTGATGTGTGGGAGTACATAAGGAAGGAGGGGATACCGGTGAATCCCATGTACTTCGCGAGAGGAGGGAAGAGATACAGGAGCTTGGGATGCGAGCCCTGCACCCTCCCCATAGATTCGAACGCCTCGACGATCGACGAGATCATCGAGGAGCTCAAACACACCAAGATCGCCGAGAGGACGGGGAGGGCGCAGGATAAGGAGCGCCTCTTCACCATGCAGAAATTAAGAGCTTTGGGATATATGTGAAGGAGAGGAGGGGAGGATGAACATAGCGATCGTGGGGCATGTGGATCACGGAAAATCCACCCTTATAGGAAGGCTTCTCTACGATTCGGAAGCTCTTCCCGAAGATAAGCTCGCCGAGATTCAAAAGCTCCTCGAGGAGTACAAAAAGAGATTTGAATTCGCCTACTTCCTTGATTCCTTCGAGGAGGAGCTCCGGGAGGAGCGCACCATAGATACAACTCGGGTGATCTTCGGAAGGGGGGAGAAGCTCTACACCATCGTCGATGTTCCGGGACATAAGGAGTTCATAAAGAACATGCTCACCGGAGCATCTCACGCGGAAGCCGCGATACTGGTGGTCTCGGCCCTCGAGGGGGTGGAGGAGCAGACGAGAAGGCACTCCTTCCTCCTCAGCCTGCTGGGCGTAAAGAAGCTGATCGTGGCCGTGAACAAAATGGATCTTGTGGATTTCAGAGAGGAGAGGTTTTCGGAGGTTCGTGAGGAGGTGCGGAAGATCCTCGCTCCTCTTGGATTCGGGGAGGTGAGGTTCGTTCCCATCTCCGCCATGGAGGGGGATAACGTCTACAAGCCCTCTTCGAGGATGAGCTGGTACGGCGGCCCCACCTTGATCGAAGCTCTGGAGGAGCTCGAGCCGGAGGAGGAGGGGGAGAAGCCTTTGAGGTTTGCGGTTCAGGATGTATACGAGATCGATTCCCAAGAGGTGGTGG
>CAYRBX010000116.1:0-3275 GCA_964422695.1 uncultured Dehalococcoidia bacterium | reverse complement strand
GGAGAGGGTGGGGAAGGGGATAAGAACCCCGCCCCGAGATGCCCTTCTCGCCGCCTCCGTGGGGGGAGCCGAGAGGGGAAGGGGCTTCGGATTTCACCGAGCTCTCGACACCTTGGGGGCGGCCGCGGGGATCTGCATCGCGGCCGGCTTGGTCTTCCTCCTCCAGAGAGGGGAGATAGAGCTTGCGGCTTCGACCTTTCGCGCTGTGGTCGTGGCCGGGGTGATCCCGGCGGCCGCGGCGGTGGCGATCTTGGCCGCCAAAGTGAGGGAGGTTCCCTTCTCCCCCTCCCCCGCCCCCTCCGGAAGGAAGGCGGCCCCAGGCTTTGGGAAATTCCTCGCGGCCGTGGGGTTTTTCGGACTTGCGAATTTCAGCGCGGCTTTTTTGATCCTGAGGGCTCAGATCGCCGGATATCCCGCCTTCTCCACCCTCCTGCTCCTCGCCCTCTCCACGGGAATTTACGCCGCCCTCTCCACCCCCGCCGGAGCTTTATCCGACAGATGGGACCGCAAGAAGGTGGTGGGCGTGGGATGGGGGATTTATATAGCAAGCGCCCTCCTCTTCGCCTTCGCTTCCTCCCCTCCGCTCCTCCTTCCGGCTTTCGCCCTCTACGGCCTCTTCCAGGGATTCTGCGAGGGGCCTTTGAGAGCTTTGGTTGCGGATTTCGTGGGGAGGGAGAGGAGAGGGGAAGCTTACGGGATCTTCGCCGGAGTTACAGGTGGGACGGCGCTTCTCGGGAACTTCATAGCCGGCGCCCTCTGGTCGGAAGCGGGCTTCCGCGCCTCCTTCCTCTTCGGAGCTCTCGCTATGAGCGCCGCCCTTGCGGCTTTATCGAAAATCCCTTCTCCTCAGGGCGAGGAAGACTAATGAGAGGGTGTTCCAAGTGAGAATGGCTCCCGCGAGGGCAAGCCCCCAAAGCCTCCTCTTGAGAGCCACAACTCCTCCGGCGATCCCCAGCCCTCCGAGGATGAGGCCGGGGCCTCCGAAAACGCTCATCACCAAAGAGATGGCCTTGCCCGGCTCCTCAGCTCCCGGAGCCCTTCCGAAAAGCGCTCCCAGAGCGACGAAAATGAGGCCCGTGATAAGCCAGAATACACCTCCTATTATGTTGAGAACACCCGCCGCCGTGATGAGCCCCGAGCGCCTTTGAGCGCATTCGGGGCATCTCGCCCGCTTCCGAAGCTCGATTTTGCACTCCTCGCAAATCCCCCTTCCGCATTCAACGCAGGCCGCGACGGCCTCCCTCTCCGGATGGAAGGAGCATCTCATCTTCCTCCTTTATGCGAAGCTCCCCTTTCTTACGGCGGTGAAGATGGTGGAGAGGATGCCCAGAATGCCTCCGCAGATGATGGCGCATATGGAGCCGGCCAGAGCGAGCCCCCACAGCTTCATTTTGAGATCGTAGATCCCTCCGGCGAGAGCCACTCCGCCGATCGCGATGAGAGGAGCGCCTATCGCCGCGCCGAAAGCTATGGGGCCTCCCAAGATCTTCTCCCCGACGGCGGCGGCGACGATTCCCGTGATGATCCCGATAACCCCCGCTATGATGTTGAGAACTCCGGCGGCCGTGAGCAATCCCGGCCTTTCGGGCGCCATCTCCCACCTCCTCTGCGGAATCGCCGGCTAAGGATTATAGCGTATCACGATGCATCGGTCTACTTTACGGAAAACGACAAGATCTTGATTCTCCTCCTCTCGGGGAGTAAAAATTTCTTTGGCTTTTTTACAGGACGGGGAGGTGGGTTGTGGAGAGAGCTTGGCTTCCCAAATGTCAGAAGTGCAAGATCGGAGATCTCGTCCCGCTGTCGGATTACGGAGGAGGGGGAGCGGCGGTTCATTACAAAGCTTGGGTTTGCACCAATCCCGAGTGCGGATTCAATATAAAGATCAAAAACGGGGAGATCTTCATAAATGCTCCCATAAGGAGGGGCGAGGAGGAGCTCTTCAGGGAGAGGGCCGGCTACTCCAGGTAATCTTTAAGCCTTCGAGATCGGCTGGGGTGGCGGAGCTTTCGTAAGGCTTTGGCCTCTATCTGCCTCACGCGCTCTCTCGTGATTCCGAACATCTTCCCCACTTCCTCGAGGGTGCGGGGGCGGCCGTCTTCGAGTCCGAAGCGCAGGGAGATGATCTGCTGCTCCTTGGGGGAGAGGGTTTTGAGCACCTCCCTTATCTCCTTCTTCAGGAGCTGTTGGGATGCCGATTCGAGAGGCGAGGAGATCTTCCGATCCTCTATGAAATCTCCCAAGGTGTTGTCCGCCTCCTCTCCGGTGGGGGTCTCAAGCGAGATCGTCTCCTGAGCTATGGTGCTTATCTCCTGCACCTTCTCCACGGGGAGATCGAGCTCCTGAGCGATCTCCTCGTAGGTGGGCTCCCTTCCGAGCTCCTGAGCCAATCTTCTTGCCTCGCGAATGAGCTTGTTGATCATCTCCACCATGTGAACGGGAATGCGAATGCTTCTCGCCTGATCGGCCAAGGCTCTCGTTATCGCCTGGCGGATCCACCAAGTGGCGTAAGTGCTGAACTTGTAGCCCTTTCGGTAATCGAACTTCTCAACCGCTCGCAGAAGGCCTATATTCCCCTCCTGAATGAGATCGAGAGAGGAGAGACCCCTCCCCATATACTTCTTCCCCAAGCTCACGACCAGCCTGAGGTTGGCTTGGGTCAGCTTGTGCCTCGCCCTCCTCTCCTCCTCCTTCAATTTCTCGAAGTACTCCTTGAGCTGAATCTCGTAGGGCTCAAGATTCGAGATGAAGTCGGGATCCCTCGTAAGCTCCGGAATCTCCCGGAGGGAGGAGATCTTCCTCTCTTTGAGCAGGGAGAGGACTTGCTGCGGCAGGATATGAGTGTTTATCGAAAAGCGAACGAGAGCATCCTCCACCTCTTCGGGCGTTCTTCCCAGCTTCCCCGCGAGCTCCTTCAGGAGGGGGAGCTTTATCTCCACATCGACGATCTCGCGGAGCTTCGGGTTGTAAAGCCGCTCTTCTATATCCTCGGAGGGCTTTATGCCCAGAGTCTCCTCCAGAGCTTCCACGAAGGGCGCCACCTCTCCCAGCTCCTCAAGGAGAGCGGTTACGAGCTCGATCGAAGAGGGGGGATTTCCGTACTTCTCCTTCCACCGCTCTTCCTTCTCCCGAACGAATTTGCCCTCCTCTATCTTCTTGGCGAGCTCCTTCTCCTCCTTGGCGGTGAGGAGGCTTATCTCCCCCATCTCGCGGAGGTAAATGCGGAAGGGGTCGGCCACCGCCTCCCCTGCTCCCTCCCCGCCGACCCTCTCCTG
>CAYRBX010000115.1:0-3294 GCA_964422695.1 uncultured Dehalococcoidia bacterium | reverse complement strand
TTTTTTACATTGTCGGACCCCACATCGGAGGCTCAGGCTTTATATCTCCCAGAACCTGAACGATCTTTATCCCGAAGGGCTCCTCATGCCTTATCCCCCTCTGAAATACAAACCACACGATGTCATCCTTCTCCCTATCGGGATCGCGGAAGATCACCGCCCGAACAAACCTCCTCAAATACTTCTTCCTCCTGTCCTCAGGCGTAAGCTCCCTCACCCAGATCTCAACCTCCCGATTTAAAGGTATCTCGTCGATCTTCTCCGTAAGGAGAAAGGTTTCGTACTCCTTGGGCATATCTCCCCCTCCTGCCCTTGTGCACCCCAAGTAAATCAAAATCAAATCTCAAAGTCAAGTTCCGTATTCGTCCTCCCCGGCAATTATTTGCAAGGAAAGGAAGGGAAGATTATAATTGCAGGGGATCTTGAGAGGGATGATCTGCGCGATCTTGGGGTACGGAGCAAGGCCTCTTCCGATCTTGGAGAGGATCATGAGGGAGGAGGGGATCGAGGGGCTTGCGATTTCGGAGGAGAGATGCGAGGAGGAGCTTGAGAGGATAAGGAAGGCGAAGGCCATCTTCATCTACGCAAGCAGGATACCGGAAGCGGTCGCCCAGGCGATAAGGAGCTCGAAGGCCAAGGTGGTCGAGTTCCTCTTGGGCTTGGGGAATGTCCCTCCGGAGATCGCGGCGCGGGCGAAATCCTATTACATCCTCGGAGGGGAGGGGAATTTGAGGAACCTCCTGAGGCTTTTGCTTCTCCTTGAGGGGAGGGAGGTGGAGCTTGAGGAGCCCAGAGAGGAGGCGCCGCTTTCGGCCGTCTGGCACCCCAAGCTCGGCGTCTACAGGACGGCGGAGGACTACCTCTCGGCTTATCACAGAAGGCCTCTTGTGGGAATCCTCTTCTGGAGGAGCTCCTGGCTTTACGGGGAGACCGGCCTTGTCGAAAGCCTCGTGGAGGAGCTTGAAGGGGAGGGGCTTGGGGTGCTTCCCGTCTTCTACCACCCGAAGGATGAGCTTACGGGAATAGGAATTGACGGAAGGGAGGTCCTGAGGAAGTTCTTCAGGGAGGACGGGAGGACGAGGATCAAAGCTCTCGTCTCCCTCCTCTCCTTCGGAATCGCCCATCACTTCGGCGATCTCGCGGAGCTCGGCGTTCCCGTCTTCTCGCCGATCCGCTCCTACCACCAGAGCCTTGAGGAGTGGAGGGGGAGCGAGCAGGGCGTCGATTACATGACGCAAGTTTACGGGGTGATCGTGCCGGAGGTTCCCGGAGCGATAGAGCCCCTCTTCATCTGCGGAACGAGAAACAGAGAAGGGCGCAGGGAGGAGGAGCCCTACAGAGAACATGTTTCCTTCCTCGCTCGAAGGGTGAGGAGGTGGATCGAGCTTTCGGAGAAGCCCAAAGACAAGATCAAGATCGGGATCATCCTCATAAACCCTCCCTGCAAGGGGCTTGAGGCGAACGTGGCGGTCGGAATGGGGCTTGATGTTCCGGAGAGCATAGCGAAGCTCCTCCTGAAGCTCAGGGAGGAGGGATATGATGTCGGGGGGGAGATCCCCCGAAGCGGGGAGGAGCTCGTGAAGCTCATCATGGAGAGGAAGGCCATAAGCGAGTTCAGATGGACGAGCGTTGAGGAGATAGTGAGGAGGGGAGGGGCGGCGGATTTCGTGGGGCTTGAGGAATACCTCTCCTGGCTTTCGGAGCTCCCCGAGGATCTGAGGGAGAAGATCGTAAGGGATTGGGGGAGGCCCGAAGATGTCCTTTCGGGAAGGGCCCCGAAAACCCTCGTGGGAATGGTTTACGATGGGAAGTTCGTCGTTCCGGGAATAAAATTCGGAAACGTGTTCATAACCCCGCAGCCCAAATTCGGATGCGCCGGAGCGAGATGCGACGGAAAGGTGTGCCGCATACTTCACGATCCCACCATAACCCCCCCTCATCAGTGGTGGGCGGTGTACAGGTGGATCACGAGGAAGTTCGGAGCCGATATCTTGGTGCATTTCGGAACTCACGGGTATTTGGAGTTCAGGCCGGGGAAGGGGGTGGGGCTCTCCCCCTCCTGCGTTCCCGAAGCGAGCCTCGATGATGTGCCCCACCTTTACGTTTACAACGTCTCGAATCCCATGGAAGGGGTTATAGCCAAGAGGAGGAGCTACGCGGAGATCGTGGATCACATCTACCCTCCTCTCGCTCTCGCGGATGTGCTTGAGGAGCTCGCGGAGCTTCTGAATCAGTACGCGAAGGCGAAGAGCTTGGGGGAAGAGGGGAGGAGGAGGAAGCTATACGAGGAGATCCTGAAGAGAGCGAGGGAGCACAACATAAGGCTTGAAGATCCGGAGGATGAGGAGCGAACGGCGGAGGAGCTCCACCGGTTCTTGGATCTCATGCGAGGCTCTCAGGTGAATTTGGGCCTTCACGTGTTCGGAAATCCCCCCAGAGATCCCAAGAGGCTCTCATCTTACGTCGCATCGGCCATGGCTTACGACTCCCACGCTTCCCCCTCGATAAGGAGGGCTCTCGCCGAAGCTCTGGGATTCGATTACGAGAAGCTGAGGAGCGATCCCCTCGGGATGACGGCGGGAAGGGCGAACAGGGAGATCTTGGAGGCGCTCTCGAAGATAGCGGAGGGGGTTCTGGAGAGGCTTCTGAGGGAGGGGAGCGATGCGGAAGGCCGAAGTGAGGGGGCTTGAGGAGCGCATCCTCCGATACCTCGAGGAGGAGGCGGGGAAGCACGGTTTTGAGCTCAGAAGCCCCGACGGAAGCCTCGAGATCTTCAAGAAGGCGCTTGAGGTCGCGCGGAAGATCGTCGAATGCGAGAGGGAATATGAGGGGTTTCTGGAAGCTCTGGAGGGGGGATTCGTCCTCCCCGGGCCTTCGGGCGCCATAACGAGAGGGAAGTTCGAAATCCTGCCCACGGGACGCAATTTCTACGCCGCGGATCCCAGATCTCTTCCCACCAAAGCCGCATGGAAGGTGGGGGTTGAGACGGCCGAGAAGCTCCTCTCCGAATACAGGAGGAAGCACGGAAGGTACCCGGAGAGCGTGGGGGAGGTGCTCTGGAGCATAGATGCATACAAAGCGGATGGAGAGCAGCTCGCTCAGATCCTCTACCTTCTGGGCGCGAAGCCCGTATGGAAGGGGGAGGAGGTGTGCGGGGTTGAGGTTATGCCCTTGGAGGAGCTCGGAAGGCCGAGGATCGATGCGACGGTGAGGATAAGCGGGATCGTTCGAGATACCCTCCCCAATTACATCTACCTCATAGATGAGGCCGTGGAGAAGGTGGTCGTTCTGGAT
>CAYRBX010000114.1:0-3317 GCA_964422695.1 uncultured Dehalococcoidia bacterium | reverse complement strand
AGAGGGTAAACGGGAACGAGAGCATCGCGGAAGAAGATCGCCTTGACCCCCCCGAGAGAGGGGGCTTTCTCCAATTCCCCTTCCGTCACCCCGAGCACATCAAGGCTCGATACGGCATATAGGAAGCCGTGCACCCTCACGAGAAGAGCGCGCATCGCTCCGAGCTTCAGAGGGAGGCGGAGGATGAAGGTCGTCCCCCTTCCCCTCTCGCTCTCGATCTCCATCGCTCCTCCGAGCTCCTCCACCGCCCTCCTCACCACATCGAGGCCCATCCCCCTTCCGGAGAGAGGGGTCGCCTCCCGCGAGGTCGTAAATCCCGGCCTCGTTAGGACATCTTGGAGGATCTCCCTCTTCCCCTCCTCCCCGGGGGAGATGAGGCCCTCCTCCAGAGCCCTCCTTCCGATCTCCTCCCAGTCTATCCCCCTTCCGTCATCCCGAACCGAGAGGAGGAGCTTCCCGCCCCGAGATTCGAAGGAGATCAGGATATTGCCCTTTTGGGGTTTTCCCGCCCTCTCCCTCTCCTCCGGCGTCTCGATCCCGTGATCGATGGCATTGCGGAGGAGGTGCACCAGAGGATCGCTCAGCTTCTCGACGATCCTCCTGTCCGCTCTGAGATCTCCTCCCGAGATCGAAAGCTCCACCTCCTTTCCGTACTCCCGAGCGAGATCCCTCGCCTTCCTCTTCAGAGGCATGAGGAGCGCGGAGAGGGGGGCCAGAGCCACATGCTCGGCTTCCGCTTCGAGATCCGAGAGCAACATCTGCTCGAAGAAATGCGCCTCCTCCATCTCCCTTCGGAGGCCCTCCATTCGCTCCAAGACCTCTCCTCGATCCCTCCCGCGCTTCAAAGCCTCAAGCTCCGAGAGGAGATCTTGAAGGATCCTCCTCCGCTCCTCTCCGAGAAGCTTGAATTCCCTTATGAGAGAGCAGAGCCTCTCGGCTCTCCTCGCCTCGAGGCGAAGAGCTCCCGAGAACGCGGGCCTCTCCCCTCTCGCCGCCCGGTGCGGCGCCCTCCCCTCCCTCCCCAGAAGCAAGAGCTCCTCGCTCAACTCGGCGGCGTCTTCGAGCTCCAAGCCCCTTTCGGCTTTATCCACAAGCTCTCTCAATTTATCCAGAGCCGCGAAGAGCAAATCGAAAACCTCGGGGGAAGGCCTCGCCTTCCCCTCCTTCAGAGCCCGAAGGGCTTCCTCCATGGCGTGAGAGAGCCTCCCGATCTCCTCGAAGCCGGCCATGAAGGCCGCCCCCTTGAGGCTGTGAGCGTGGCGGTAGAGCTCGAAGGCGATCTCCTCGTCCTCCGGATCGGCCTCCAAGGAGAGGAGGTTTGAGTTCAGAGCCTCTATATGCTCTCTCGCGCTCGAGATGAAGAGATCTTTGAACTCCTCGAGCATCTCACTCCACCTTGAAGACTTCGGCTTCCTCCTTCAGCTTCTCGGCGAGCTTCGCGAGCTCCTTGGCCGCCTCCAGAGCCTGCTTGCTTCCCGCCGCCGATTCCTGAGTCACTTTGGTCATCTCGGCGAGCGTGGCGGCCACCTGAGCGGTCACGGCCTTCTGCTGCGTCATAGCGGTGCTTATTCGCTGCGCCACCTCCAGATTCTCGTTGATGATCTCCTCGAGGGCGTCGATCGCCTGCCTCATGGCTTCGGCTTTCTCCCAAGCTCGAAGCACCTCCTTCTGCTGCTCCTCGGCGCTCAGCACGGCGGCTTGAGCCGCCATTTGAATTCCGTGTATCAATTCCCTTATCTCGTCCGTCGAGCGAGAGGTCTGAGTGGCCAGATCTTTTATCTGCCCGGCCACCACCGAAAACCTCCTCCCCACCTCCCCCGCCGAAACGGCCTCTATGGTGGCGTTGAAGGCGAGGAGCTTCGTCTCCCGCGCGATATCCTCGAGGAGATCCAAGATCTTGCCTATGGCCGCCACCTTCTCCCCGAGCTCGGCCGCCCTCCTCGCGGCGGCTTCGGCGCTCACCTTGAGGCTCTCGAGCGCCCCCCGGAGATCTATCCCCCCCATTCTGACCGTATCGGTTCGCGAGAGCACCTCATCGGCTATCCGATTGAGCACCTCCCCCTGGCCCGCTATGGCATCGGCCGTGCGGCTGAGCTCCTCCATGGAGGAGCTTATCTCGTTTATCGCCGCCGCGTGTTCGGTGGCTCCGGTCGACTGCTGCTCCGCCGAGCTCGTGATCTCCCGAGCGGCATCGAGCAGCTTGAAGGCGCTCTCCTTCGCTCTTCGAATGAGGTTCTTGAGCTGCCACAGCGCCCAGTGAAGGGAGAGGGCGAGGCTCCTCATCTCCCTCGTGGCGACGACCCTCACATCGGCTGTGAGATCCCCCTTCGCGAGGGAGGCGGCGACCTTCTCCATCTCCCCGAATTCCCGAGCGAGAGCTCTGGAGAAGAGGACGGAGGTGAGGGCCGCCGCGAAGATGATGAAAGCCCCGAAGCCCAAGACCTCATGCCAAGCCCCTATCCCGAAGCGCATGTAAGCGTAGATCCTGAAGCCTATGATCGCGGCGGCCGCGATGCTCAAAGCGGGGGGAATGAATTCGAGGAAGCGCGAGATGGAAAGGCCCGCCTCCTTGGCCTGAAGGTGTATCTGAAGCTGCTCCCCCTCCCCCGGCTTCCTTTCGGTTATGTGCGAGAGGACCTCCCTCGCTCCGCTTCCGTACCAAGCGAAGCTCACAAGCCCCATGAGGAGCCCCAAAAGCCCCCCTCCCACGATCACGGCGCCCGCCTGCACTCCCCTCCATCCCGCGGCCAGAGCTCCCGTAAGGGCCACAAGCCCGGAGCCCGCAAGATAGGCGAGGGAGATGATGAGCCACAGCCTCTGAGGGAGATTTGCGGCTTCGATATAAGCTTCGAGGAGAAGGGAGCTCTGAGGGCTCTCCGCCCTCTCGAGCTCCCGAAGGGCTTTGGTGCAGCGGTGAAAGCCGAAGAGGGCGAGAAGCCAGAAGGCCGTGGCCCAAGGGGCGAGAATGCGGAAGAACTCCCCCGGATCAAAGGGGACGGATCTCAGAATGTAGAGCGCCGTGAGGGGAACCCCCACAAGATAGCAGAGCGTGAGGATCAAAATCCCCTTGTGCCTGTACTCTCTGATCATAGCACCTCCCCGCCGGCGTTCTCGATCTCCTCGAGGAGGGAGGAGATCCCCTCGGCCGAGGGGCCGAGGAGGATCAAAAGCCCCTCGCCCTCCGGAGCGAAGCCCAGAACCGCGCTTCCCTCAAGGAATGGGAGGAGCAGAGGGGGGATGGGGAGGATCTCCTCTCTCCTCTTGGCGGAGAATCCCGAGATCTCCTCGACCTCAAATCCTCCCGCCCTCCCCTTCAA
>CAYRBX010000113.1:0-3381 GCA_964422695.1 uncultured Dehalococcoidia bacterium | reverse complement strand
ACGCTGGGCGTAAATATCCCTACCGGTAGCGGTGTAGTTCCGGCTATCCCTCCAGGCGAGAATCGCGCCTCCCTCTCCATCTCCAACCATGCATGGTTGATCTTGCGCGCCGGAGGCGGTGCTGATCGCAGCATCCTCCGACCAGACCCTTTGACCCTCTCCGTCGAGCATCTGAGCATAAATATCGCCGTAATTGCGCAGCCAGCTTACGATAACCCTTCCTTGAGCCGAATCCGAAAGAACTATCCGAGGATCGGATTCCGGCCCGGGATGAGAGAGAGCAACTTCTATGCCCTCTTGCCCCCATTGAGGGACGCCGCCGGAATCAATTCGCTGAGTGAGGACGCGCCTCGACCTGCTCCAAACGATGACGGCTCCGCCCGACCCATCTGAAGTGATATCCAATTGATCCTGACGCTCTCCATTCGCGGCGGAGACGAGGACATTTTGTTGCCACCGAACATTCCCGCTGCCGTCGACCTTCTGAGCATAGATGTTCTCCTGATCATCCTTCCAGGCGATGAGAACTCCGTCCGCGCCGTCGGAAATCATCACCTGTTCGTAGCGTTGATAATACGAGGAGCCCGCCTCACCCAGCTCGACCGGTTGCGGCCAGACGGCTCCATCGCCTTCTACTTTCCGGAGGTAAAGGCAGCGCCTGCCGCCGCTATCAAACCACCAAGGCACGAAGACCCCGCCGGCCTCATCGCTGGCTATCTCGGCAGCAGGTTTGATTGCTTCGCCGATGTTGATGTCCGGGCTAATCCTCCTGCCTTCATCGGGCCATCCCTGCGCCCGAGAGCCATCGGCATTAAGGCGTTGGACATAAATGGCAGGTTGCGAAAGGGAAGCATCCGCAAAGGCCACGACAACCCCATGGTCGCCGTCGGAGACGGCCGTTTTGATTTCATAAAGGGCAAGGTCGTGGTCTATATCGGCCACCCTCACCGGCCTATTCCAAGCCCATTCTCCATTTTCATCAAGTCTCTGAGCATAGATCCGGTAATGACCAAGATGCTCAGGAGAGCCGTCATCATCGGTATCCATCCTCGCCGTCCTCCAGATCACATAAACCCCTCCCATCTCATCGGGAACGAGGTCGTACTGGTCAATGCTCCCGCAGACGGGGGTGGCAAAGACACCATTCTCAGGCCATTGAATTTCCCCTTGAAGATTCAACTTCTGGACGCCGATTTGCTGGTATCCTTGCTCGGTGGAATGCTGCCACCCGATAAAGATATTGCCCCAGGAATCCATCACGATCTTGGGATATTGCTGGTTATTCAGAAGGGTACAGATAGGAAGGTTCTCATTAGGGTCATAAGGCCAGTGCCCATTCTGAGCACTGGCTGGCGAAGAAGAGTAAAGCGGAGGGAATAGGGAGGAGAGGAGCGCCCCCACCAGGATGAGGGCGAGGATCTGCTTCCTTAACGCCTTCATCTCCTGCCTCCTGCGATCTCTTCCTTGCCGAAATAAGGGGAGAAGAGGAAACCCGGGGTAGGGAGAAGGCGGGGAAAACCTCATTCCCTTCTTCATTCTCCGGCCCCCTCTTCGCGAAGATCCGCCCTCACAAAAAAGAGGGGCGGCCGGGAGGATTTGAAGGCCGCCCCTCTCATCAGGAAAGAAAAAGACTCAATTCCTGAGCCTTAATCTTTCATGATGCTCGGGACGTCCTTCACCTCCTTATTCTGCCTTAATCGATGAAAGGCTTGAGGTACCTCACATTATACAGATCCTCGCTCTTCTTGCAACCTCTCCCGATTTTTGACGAAACGACATTTCGGCAATTAAGATGAATTGCAGCAGGAAGTCGGGAGGGGAATGATGCGAGGAAAAAGCCTCCTTTTAGTTATCGCCTTAGGGCTATGTGCTCTGCTTTGCCTGAGCACCGCCTCGGCCTCATCTCCCGAATTCAAAGCGCTTCCCGCCAAGGAGATAAAGCTTGTGAAGAAGAGCGTGCTGAAAGGCCCTCCCCCTTGGGCCGGAGGAGGTAAGAAGGAAGAAGGAGCGGCCACAGGCGTGCTCGGAGAGCCGGCTCAAGGGAATAAATATGCGATCGTCATCGGCATCTCCGATTATCCGGGAGAGGAGAACGATCTCAAATATGCGGATGATGACGCCTTGGCGATGCGGGACGTCCTGGTCAGTGTGTATGGTTTTCCCTCGGAGAACATAAAGCTTCTTCTGGATATGAACGCCACGGCGGATGCCATCTTCTCGGCCGTAAACGAAATAAAGGAGAAGGAGACGGCGGGAGATGAAGTGGTCTTCTTCTTCAGCGGCCATGGAGCCAGGGGAATAGCCGCCGACGGCGACGGAGAGGTTATAGATGAGGCTATTGTAGCTCATGACGGCCGGGATCTCGTCTATATCTGGGATGGACAGCTTGCAAACTGGTTCTCCGAATTTGATACCACAAGGATCGTCTTCATCTTCGACTGCTGCCTCGCCGGAGGGATGACGGATCTCGCCGCTTCCGGAAGGATTGTCAATATGGCCACGACCGAGAGGGGATTGGCTTATGAAATAGAATCCTTGGGACATGGGGAGTTCACCTACTACTTCGTCGTCTTGGGCATGGGAGAGGGGGAAGCAGACGCTTATGATCACGACGGCGATGGAAGTCTTGGAGAGAGCTCCGATGTGGTCGTCGAGGAGGCTTTTGATTATGCGAAAGCCAACTGCGAAAACGATAAACCCACAATAAGCGATAATTTCGAAAACGACCTTCTCCTTTAAATGCCGCCGAGGATCTCCAAGACCTTGCGCACAACTATTAATATGAAGCCCGAGAATAAAATCCAGAGGATTTTGGATAAATTTCCTTTAGCTTTGGGATGAAGGTAGATGAAGAGCTCGGTTACGACAAGCCCCTCTATGAGATAAAGGGAGTAGTAGAGATCGAGCCGATTCTCCCCGTAAGCCGCGAGGATGACGGTGGTGAGGAGGAAAGATAAGGCGAGAACAAAAAGGAAGCGATTGTAGATCTTCATCTCAGGAACTCGAATTTGAGAGCCAATTTGTTCTTCTCCCGCCGCTCCTCCCTCAACACGACCGGCCTCTCGTAAGCTTCGGCCGCGAGAATTCCCGCAAGAGAGGCCAAAGGCGAGCCCAAGATCCCGAAGATGAAGAGCTCCTCATGCTCGAGCCTCGGATTCAGGATCTCCACCCTCAAAGCCCCTCCCTCCTCCCACACCCTCGCCCCATCGGCCGCATCCAAAATCCCCGAGAAGGCCGCGGCGAGAGAAGCTTCAAGCTCGGAAGGGGAGGGGCCGGGCCTCGCCGGAAGCTCCCCCAAGATCGAAGATCCGGGAACCGAGATCAAAATCCCCACATCCTCCCTCCTCGAACCGTATCTCACCAGAAGCCTCGCCGGAAGGG
>CAYRBX010000112.1:0-3388 GCA_964422695.1 uncultured Dehalococcoidia bacterium | reverse complement strand
CCTCTGCGCCGGCCTCCTCTCGGATCACGAGTGCACGAGCTTCGAGGAGGGAAGGGAGAAGCTCGCGCGCGGCATGTACCTCATGATGAGAGAGGGATCTTCCGCGAAGAACCTCGAAGCGCTCCTCCCGCTCCTCGCTCCCGAGACCTCCGAGAGGTGCATTCTCGTAACCGATGATCGAAGCCCTCTCGATCTCCTCGAAGAGGGGGGAGTGGATGCGGTCGTGAGGAAGGCCATAAAGCTCGGCCTCAACCCCCTCCTCGCCATAAAGTGCGCAAGCTTCGTTCCGAGGCGCTTTCTCGGAATGGAGAGGAGAGGAGCCATAGCTCCGGGGTATTTCGCCGATTTCTTCATCTCCTCGGATCTCCGGGAGCTTCCGGTCGAGGAGGTCTTCTTTCACGGAAGGCTCGTCGCTCGCGATGGGAAGCCCCTCTTCTCGCCCTCCAGGGAAGCCCCTCCCGAGCTTCTCGGAACCGTGAATTGCGATATCCCCTCTCCCGATGATCTCAAGATCCCGGCTTGCGGGGAGACCTTCCCCGTGATAGAGGTGATCCCGAACGAGATCACAACGCGAAGGAGAGATGAGAGGGTGAGGATAAGGGAGGGGTTCGTGGAGCCGGATCCCGAGGGGGATCTCCTGAAGCTCGTGGTGGTGGAGAGGCATCATCGAACGGGGAATATAGGAAAGGGGCTTGTGCGCGGCTTCGGCCTCAGGAGGGGGGCTCTCGCCTCCTCGGTGGCGCACGATTCTCACAATCTCATAGCCGTGGGGGCGGGAGATGAGGACATCATAGCCGCTCTGGAGGAGGTGAAGAGGATGGGAGGAGGGCTTGCGGTCGCGGCCGGGGGAGGGGTGCTGGAGAGCCTTCCCCTCCCCATAGCGGGCCTCCTCTCCCAAGCTCCGGCCGAGGAGGTCGCCCGGAAGCTCCGATCGCTCGAGAGGAGGGCTTCGGAGCTCGGATGCTCCCTCCCCTCCCCCTTCTCCGCTCTCTCCTTCCTCGCCCTTCCCGTCATTCCCGAGCTCAGGCTCACGGATAAAGGCCTTGTCGACGTGAGGGAATTCAGGATTATCCTGTAGTGATGGGATCCGCCTTCAAGGAGAGGGCTTTCGATTTCATCATCATAGGAAGCGGGATAGCCGGGCTTTACACCGCCCTCCTCGCCCGGCGAATGGGGAGGGTTCTCATTCTGACCAAAGGCTCCCTCGATGATTGCAACACCAAGCACGCTCAGGGCGGGATAGCGGCGCCCATAGGGCCGGGCGATTCCCCCGAGCTTCATTTCAGAGATACCATAGCGGCGGGAGCGGGGCTGTGCGATCCGGAAGCCGTGAGGATCCTCACCGAGGAGGCCGCAGATCGAATTCATGATCTCATCGAGCTCGGAGTGCGCTTCGACACCGTAAACGGGGAGATCGCCTTGGGGAAGGAGGCCGCTCACAGCGTTCCGCGCATTCTTCACGCCGGAGGGGACGCCACGGGAGAGCATATAGAGACGACGTTGGGGAGGCTCGCCCGCTCCTCGAAGTCCATAACCATTCTCGAATATTGCTTCGCCACCGAGATCTTGGTGGAGGGGGGGAGGGCCGTCGGGGTGAGGGCGCTTGATTGCAGAACGGGCTCTGTGGAGGAGTTCTTCGGGAAGGCCGTGGTGCTCGCCACGGGAGGAGCGGGGAGGCTCTTCAAATTCACCACGAACCCCGAGATAGCGACGGGAGACGGGGTGGCTCTGGCCTTCCGGGCCGGAGCGGAGATAGCCGATATGGAGTTCTTCCAATTCCACCCCACCGCTCTGAGGCTCCCCGGAGCTCCCGTCTTCCTCATCTCCGAAGCGGTTCGGGGGGAGGGGGGGATCTTGCGGAATATCCGCGGGGAGCGCTTCATGCCTCGCTATCACCCTGACGCCGAGCTCGCCCCCCGCGATGTGGTGGCGAGAGCCATCTTCTTCGAAATGCGAAGGACGGGAGCCGATTACGTGCTCTTGGATGTCACCCACCTCCCCCGAAAGCTCATCTCCACCCGCTTCCCTCATATCTACCGCTTCTGCCTCAATTACGGCCTCGATATGGCCTCCGCTCCCATTCCGGTCGCCCCCGCCGCTCACTACATGATCGGAGGGGTGAAGACCAATGTGTGGGCGGAGACGAACATCCGGGGGCTTTTCGCCTGCGGGGAGACGGCCTGCACGGGAGTGCACGGGGCGAACAGGCTCGCCTCGAATTCGCTCCTCGAGGTTCTCGTCTTCGCCAAACGCATAATCGACAGGGTATCTCAGGGGGGGAATCCCCCCTCCCCTTCGGCGGAGCACTTCGCGCTTCCCCGAAGGAAGGGAAGGGCTTCAAGTCCCCCCAGCCTCTCCGCCCTCCAGCGCCTCATGTGGGAGAACGCCGGGATCATAAGATCGAAGGAGACGCTGGAGGAGGCGGCCGAGATCCTGGCGGCTTGGGAGGAGATGGCCCCTCC
This sequence comes from uncultured Dehalococcoidia bacterium, assembly GCA_964422695.1. Lineage (GTDB taxonomy): Bacteria > Chloroflexota > Dehalococcoidia > SZUA-161 > CAYRBX01 > CAYRBX01. Next base: position 926 of record CAYRBX010000112.1, on the reverse strand, counting down.
CCCCGCCGATCGCCCCTCTCATGAGCTGAGGAATCTCATCCTCGTGGGGAGGCTGCTCGTCGAGGCGGCTCTCATTCGAGAGGAGAGCAGGGGGGCGCACTTCCGCTCCGATTTCCCCGAACCCTCCCCCCTCTGGGAGCGCCGCATCATCTTCCGAAAGGAGCGGGAATGAGATGGATCCGGAGCTGAGGATCTGGGCCGAGAAGCTCATAGACCTTGCCCTCGCGGAGGATTTGGGGCTGGGAGATCTCACAACCGATATCCTCATACCCGAAGATCTTCAGGGGAAGGGGGTGATCGCGGCGAAAGCCGAGGGCGTGGTGGCCGGGCTTGAGATCGCCGAAATGGTGTTCCGAAAGGTGGATTCCTCCCTCGCCTTCAAGCCCCTCCTCTCCGACGGCGCGAAGGTCTTGCCGGGCGCGAGGATCGCGGAGATCGAAGGCCGGATCGCCTCCATCCTCAAAGCCGAGAGAACCGCTCTCAATTTCCTCCAGCATTTGAGCGGAGTGGCCACCCTCACGGCCCGATATGCGGAGAAGCTTCGGGGAACCCGCACAAAGCTTTTGGACACCCGGAAGACCATCCCCGGCCTTCGCATCTTGGAGAAATATGCCGTGAGGGTGGGAGGGGGTTTGAATCACAGGAGGTCTCTCGGAGACGGGATCCTCATAAAGGACAATCACATTTTCGCGCTGAAATCGCTCGGCTTATCTCTCAGGGAGATCGTGGAGCTCGCCCGCCGCAACGCCCCTCCGCTCCTGCGGGTGGAGATCGAAGTGCGAGATCCGGAGGAGGCGCTCGAAGCTCTGGAAGCGGGAGCCGATCTCATAATGCTCGACAATACAAGCCCCCGGGAGGCCGGGGAGGTTGCGGGGAGGATCGGGGGGAAGGCGCTCCTCGAAGCTTCGGGAGGGATCTCCTTGGAG
>CAYRBX010000111.1:0-3413 GCA_964422695.1 uncultured Dehalococcoidia bacterium | reverse complement strand
CCCGAAACCAGAGGATTGGGATCTATCATCGCCATATGAACCTCGGCTATCCCGGCGGAGATGATCGCCTGAGTGCAGGGAGGAGTGCGCCCCCAGTGGCAGCAGGGCTCCAAGGTCACGTACATGATCGCCCCTCTCGCCTCCTCTCCGGCCGCGCGGAGGGCCATGATCTCGGCGTGAGCTTGTCCGGGGGGCTGGGTGAACCCCTCCCCCACTATCCTCCCCTCCTTCACGATCACCGCTCCCACGGCCGGATTCGGGCTCGTCGTCCCCAAAGCCCTGCGGGCCAAGGCCAGCGCCCGCCTCATGTAGGGGCTCATTCTCCCCTCCCCTTCTTCGATTCCGAGATGAACTCAAGGTAAAATCTGCTCGGAGTGGGCCCCCTCTGGAACTGGTATTTGCTCCCGAGCTCCTTCGAGCCGTAAAGCCTCTCGGCCGGAGCCGTCAGCCGAAGGAAGGAGATCTGCCCTATCTTCATCCTGTAGTAAAGGGTGATGGGGAGCTTGGCCACATTGGAGAGCTCCAAGGTGAGATGACCTCGCCATCCCGGATCTATATACCCCGCCGTGGAGTGAATGAGGAGGCCGATGCGCCCCAAGGAGCTCTTCCCCTCAAGCCTCGCCACGATATCGTCGGGAATGGCGATGTACTCGAAGGTGGTCGCCAGAACAAACTCCCCCGGCTGAAGCAGGAAGGGCTTCTCCTCATCTATCTCGACGAGCTCCGTGAGATCCTCCAAATTCTCCTTCACATCTATGTAGAAGGGGTGGCGCCATGTCTTGAAGACCAGAAGCTCCTTTCCCAAGCGCACATCAACGCTCGCGGGCTGAATGGCGGAGGGATCGAGGGGATCGATCACGATCCTCCCCTTTCGTATCTCCTCCCTTATCGTCCTGTCGCTCAGAACCATCTCCTCACCTCTCTCAGAAATTCCTCCTCAGATCGGGATAGCTCGAGAGGAAGCGTGAAGGAAGCTTCGGGAGAGCGCCCCTCCAAGATGATGAAGGGAGAGGCCCTTCGAACATCAACCCCCAGAGCTTTGAGCTCGGAGATGGTGCGCACCCTCCCTCCTTTCTCTCTCACCCGCAAGATGGCCCTTGCGGAGCGGGGCCCTATTCCGGGAACTCGAAGGAGCTTGTGGTAAGGAGCTCTGTTCACATCGACGGGGAAGAAATCGGGATGAAGCAGAGCCCACATCAATTTGGGATCCGATCCCAAGATCTCCCCCTCCTCGCTGAAGGGGATCTCCGAAGCTTTGAAGCCGTAAAGGCGGATGAGGAAATCGGCTCTGTAGAGCTTCTTCTCCCTCTCCTTGGGGGCCGGAGGCTCCTTTTCGAGAGGGGTTCCGGGAACGGGCTCGAAGGGGCTGTAATAACAGCGCCAGATGCGAAATCTCCTGTAAAGCCTCTCGGAGAGCTCCAGGAGATCTCTATCCTTTTCCCCCAAACCGATTATAATCTGAGAGGTGAGGGCGACGGGGAAAGATGATTCCTCCCTCAGCCGCGAGCCCGCTTCGAGAAGCGAGAGGATCTCGCGGAAGTTCTTCTCGGGGGAGATCTTTTGGAGTATAAATTCGTTCGCGGCCTCCAGATTCACGGAGATGCGGGAGCCGAGCTCCAAAGCTCTCCTCACGTACTCGGCTTTGGCTCCGGGCATGATCTTTATGTGAAGGTAGCCTTGGAAGCCCATATTCCTCCTTATGATCTCGGCGGCCGCGAGGATCTTCTCCATGGTGCGATCGGGATCTCCCTCAACGGAGGAGCTTATGAAAGCCCCCTCCACGAGGCCTCTGCTCCAGAGGAACTGGAAGGCTCTGGCGAACTCCTCCGGCGTGAGGGAGAAGCGGGGGACGGGCCTGTCGGCTCTGTTGGCGCAGTAAAGGCAGTTATTGCGGCAGGCGTTGCTCAGGAGGGTTTTGAAGATGGGAACCCTCCTCCCTCCTGCGGCGGCGCGGTAAATCCAGCAGCGGGGAAGCCCTCCCTCCTCGCCCTCCTCCCCCTCGAATACATCCCATTTGGCCGCCCTTCCGAGGAAGACGGCTTTCTCGAAGAGATCCATAATTCGCAATTATCCCTTTCAGAGGTTAGTATATCAGAGAGGGAGAGGGGAAGGAGATGATAGAGGAGTTCGTCGAGAAGGTGGAGAGGTTCCTCCGGTATGTAAACCGGATAAGGAACGGAGAGCTCGGATATATAAAGAGCGCGGCCCGGCTCGCCGAGCACTTGGGCTTCGGAACAAGAGAGCTCAATGAAGCCATAAAGGCGGGAGCGAGGAGGAGATTTCAGCGTTACCTGAAACAAATTCGAAGCGGGGAGAATATCGAGACCTACACGAAGCACGCCGAGCAGCTCCTTCGCGAGTTCGAGATAGAAAACGGAAGGGAGCTTTTGGCTCAAGCCCTCAAGGAAGGAGAGCTTCGGCGCCTCGCTCATTACATCCTCCTCTTCTATCACGGGGAGAACATTCACCTCGCGGAGAAGATAAGGCATCTGGCGAGGAAGTATAACTTGGAGGGAGAGGAGCTTGAAAGCGTGATTCAAGCGGGGGAGCGGAAATTCCTCCTTCGCAATATAAAGCAGATAAGGGAGGGCCCTCACGCTCATCCCCTCCTCCCTCAAGAGGAGGAGATGCTGAGGAAGCTCGCCCGCAAGTACGGATACGAGGAGGAGCTCGACGAAGCTATAAGGGAGTGGCGCCGAAAGGCCGGATGAGCTTCACTCGGGCACCCACTCGATCCATATCTGTATCGTCTGCTGGCACATCGGGCACTTCATGATGTGCCGGGTCTTCCCCTCCGGGATGTTCTGAGGAATGCTTATCGTCTTCCCGCAGGCCGGACATTTCGTCGTCTCCTTCTTCAGCTTCAATTCTCGCCCTCCTCTCCGAAGATTCGCCCACACTCCTATACCAGAAAGGAGGAGATCTTTTCAAATCGATCTGAGCTTCGCTCTCAGGAGGAAGCAAAGCGAGAAGCCGGCGGTGAGGAGGGCGAAGAATTGAGCTTCTTTGAGATTTGAGATGAAGGGCTCGTTGACCCTCACGAAGCTTATGAAGAATCGGCCTATGGAGTAGAGGAGGAGGTAGAGGAGGAAGGAGGAGCCTTCCTCGGGGAATTTGAAGCGCAATTTGGGGATGAGGAAGAAGATGGCGGCGCACAGAGCTATCTCGTAGAGAGGAGCGGGGTGCGTGGGCCAAGTTATTCCGAGCCTTGCGGGCACGGAATCGGGATGAGTGTAGATCACGCCCCAGGGAAGGGAGGTCGGAGTTCCGTAAGCATCTCCGTTGATGAAGCATCCCATCCTCCCGATCATATGCCCCAAGATCGCCCCCGGAGTCGCAAGATCGAGGATCTTCCGGAGGGGAAGCCCCGCTCTCCTCGCGTAAAGAGCTCCTCCCCCCAAAGCCCCCAAGAT
>CAYRBX010000110.1:0-3415 GCA_964422695.1 uncultured Dehalococcoidia bacterium | reverse complement strand
CTTCCATTCTCGTGGTGCAGCACATCGCGCCCGGCTTCGAGAAGGGGCTTGTGGAGTGGCTCTCCTCCGAGTGCAAATTGAAGGTGAAGCTCGCCGAAGATGGGGAGAAGCCCCTTCCGGGCACGGTGTACCTCGCTCCCCCCGATGTTCATCTCCTTATAAGAGATGACGGGAGGCTCGGCCTCGATCCCTCTCCTCCCGTAGGAGGCCACAGGCCCTCGGCCGAGCTCCTCTTCTCCTCTCTCGCTCGAGTTTGCGGAGCCGATGCCGTGGGGATCATCCTGAGCGGAATGGGAACCGATGGGAGCAGAGGGCTCAAAATCCTGAGGGATGCCGGCGCTTATACCTTCGCTCAGAGCGAGGAGAGCTGCGTCGTCTTCGGAATGCCGAAAGCCGCTCTCGAGGCGGGAGCGGTGGAGAGGGTCCTCCCTCCGGAGGAGATCTCCCGGGAGCTTCTGAGGCTTGTTCTCGGAGGGGAGGATGAGAGCGCTTCTCGAATTCATAGAGAGGAGAACCGGAATAGCGCTTAAGGAAAATCAGCGCTCCTCCCTCGAGGCCAAGCTCAAAAGCCTCATGAAGGAGAGGGGATGCGGGGAGGAGGAGCTCCTCCGAATCCTCAAGGCGAGCGATCTCTCCTCCCCGTGCTGGGAGGCCCTCCTCGGGGAGATAACGGTGAAGGAGACCGCTTTCTTCAGAGATCCCAAGCAGTTCGAAGCTCTGGAGGAGATACTTCCCGAGATCGCGGCGATCAGAGGGGATGTGAACGTGTGGTGCGCGGGCTGCGCCACCGGAGAGGAGCCTTATTCGGTGGCCATGGTGGCCGAGAAGGTCCTGCCGCGCGGAAAGGTGTACATCTTGGGCACCGATATAGATCCCGCGGCTTTGAAAGCGGCCGAAGAAGGGGTGTATAGAGAGCGCTCCCTCCGCCTCCTTCCCCGGGATTTCGAAAGGCATTTCGAAAGGCTTCCCGACGGCCGGTATCGCCTCTCCCGGGAGATCAAAAAGAAGGTCGAGTTTCGGAGCTTCAATCTCCTTCAAGATCCCTACCCCCTCCCTCCGGGGAGGAAATGGGATATCATCCTCTGCCGCAACGTCCTCATTTACCTCAGGAGGGAGGCTCTCCCCGAGATCATCTCGAAGTTCGAAGCCGTTCTCGAGGAGGGAGGTTACTTGTTTTTGGGCTACAGCGAAAGCCTTTTCGGGATCTCGGAGAATTTCATCTTGGTGAACAGAAAGGGCGCCCTCCTCTACAGGAAAGAGCCCAAGGAATTGAAGATCGGAAGAGAGCTTGAAAGGCCTGATTTCGATCTCGAGGAGCTCGTGAAGCTCTCGGAGGAGGCCCTCCGGCGGGAGAGATGGGAGGAGGCCGAAGGGCTTCTTCGCAGGGTCTTGAACTCCAAAGATCTCCCCTATGCTCGCGCGCTCCTCGCCTACTCGAGGGCGATGAGAGGAGATGAGGAGGGGGCTCTGTCCGAATGCCGAAAGCTCCTCTCTCTCGATCCCTCATCTTTCGAAGCTCATCTCGTACAAGCCCTCCTCCTCTGGAAGAAGGGGAAGCTCGAGGAGGCCGAGCGGGAGATAAGAAGCGCCCTTTACACGAGGATAAGATCTCCTTCCGCTCATCTCCTCCTGGCCGCGGTGCTCGAGGAGGAGGGGAGGAAGGAGGAGGCCGCCAGAAGCTACGAGAACGCCCTCCTCCTCCTCGAGAGGGGGGAGAGGGATCTGCTTGCGGATCTCCTCGCCGGAGATCTCCGCGGGAAGAACGAGAGGAAGGAGAAGGCGAGATGAAGATCGCGAGGGAGAGGAGAGGAGAGCTTGTGATCATGGAGCTTGAAGGGGAATTCGATATGATCTCGGCTCCCGAGTTCCGCTCCGCTTGGGAGGAGGAGATGGAGGGGGGAGCGAGGTACTTCCTCATCGATTTCGGGAAGGTGAGCTATATCGACAGCTCCGGAGTCGCCGCTTTGATCGTCCTCCTCAAACGAGCGAGGGAGAGAGGGGGAGATGTCGCCCTCTGCTGCTTTCAGCCGGAGGTGTACGAGGTCGTGGTGACCCTCGTTCGTCTCGATAAGATCTTCCGCATCTTCCCCACGAGAGAGGAGGCCTCATCCTTCCTCCCTCCGGGCTCCTGAAGCTCGCAATGGGAGGCGGGAGGATAAAAGTCCTCCTCGCGACCGAGGGCACCTATCCCTTCTTCAGAGGAGGGGTGAGCACTTGGTGCGATCTGCTGGTGAGAGAGCTTGCGGATATCGATTTCGTAATCTACGCCATAACCGGAGATCCTCTGGTCGCTCCCAAGTACGAGCTTCCCCCCAACGTCAGGGGATTGATTCACATCCCCCTCTGGGGCGTCGAGGAGCCGGCTTTGTTCTTCGGAGGGGATTTCGGGGAGATGAGGAGGAAGAAGCGGAAGACGGATGAGCAGACGATATCCTCCCGCTTCCTCCCCTTGCTTCGAGAAGTCCTCCGCGGCATATTCGATCCCTTCGGGGAGGTGGAGCATGTAGGGAGGGCTTTTCACGCCCTCCACAAGCTCTTCCGCGAGATCGATTACAAAGCCGCCTTCTTCAGCAGGGCGACGTGGGAGGCCTTCGGCGCCGAGATGAGAGCTTCATTTCAAAGGGGGGATATCGAGGAGCTTCCCTCCGTTTACGATCTCACCGTCTCCCTTCGCTGGCTTTATCACTACCTCATGTTCCTCAACGCTCCCATTCCCGAAGTGGATGTGGTTCACACCACGATAGCCGGTTCGGCCGGAATGGCCGGAGTGATAGCGAAATTCGAATACGACACTCCCTTCATCGTCACGGAGCATGGGATTTACATAAGGGAGAGGTACTTGGCCGTTCTGAGAGGGGATTTCTCCCCTTTCCTCAAGCGATTTCTCGGCAATTTGAGCGCGCTCTTCACCCGCCTCTGCTACATCTACGCGGATCAGATCTCGCCCGTGGCCTCATTCGCCAAGAAGTGGGAGATCTCCTTCGGAGCGAGCGAGGATAAGATCAAGGTCATTTACAACGGAACGGATCCCTCCTTATTCCTCCCCAAGCCGAAGCCGGAGAAGACGAGGGGGAGGCCTACGGCGGTGGCCGCGGCCGCGGTGATGCCGCTCAAAGATATAGAGACCATGATAAGATCGGCGGCCGTAGCCCGAAGGGAGGTTCCCGATGTGCTCTACATCGTTTACGGCTCCTTGGATATCGATCCGAAATACGCGCGGAGGTGCAGGGAGCTCGTGGGAGAGCTCGGGCTTGAGGAGAACTTCATCTTCGGCGGATTTCATCCCCGCCCCTACGAGCTCTACACCGAGGGGGATATATGCGTTCTCTCGAGCATCTCCGAGGGCTTTCCCTTCGCCGCCATCGAGGCCATGGCCTGCGAGAGGCCGGTGGTGGCCACCGATGTGGGGGGCAAC
>CAYRBX010000109.1:0-3481 GCA_964422695.1 uncultured Dehalococcoidia bacterium | reverse complement strand
CTCTCGTCTCCCCTCTTATGGGAATTCCTAGCCGCACTTGAATCTCTTTCTCTCCCGTCACATTGGTACGGCAGGGACCCGCTTCACCGATGTAGTATTCGAGAGTACCATCGGAGAAGGTATAAACCCCTTCGGCAGCATCCTCGGGAACGGTGACCTTGTAGACCGCGGTGATCGCAGTGCCTGCAGTGTAAGGGCCAGTCCACATTATCTCAACCTTATTCTCCTCAGGGGATACTTTGACCTCCAAAGCATCCGGCTCACACCATGTTTTATCTGCCTGAATTCCCCACCCGCTCGGAACGAAGTCCGTAAGCCCTATGGCGTTGAAGTTATCTTCGGGAGCGGTGAAGGTGATAATGACGTCGAAAGTGGCTCCCGGACTCGCCATGTCCGGAAGCTCTCTCTCCACGACGATCTCGGGGCATGCGACCCCCTGGCTTATCGTCGCTCCGGAGATTTCGGCTATGGGTATGGGCTGAGCTTCGCTATCCGCAAGCTTCACGGGGGGCTCGTCGGGGATCGGATTCTGGAAGATCACATCCGCAGTTCCCTGACCCTTGCATCTGAACGTTATGACCGCCAAGGTCGCGCCCTCCGGGCCCGCGGAAACCGGAGAGGCCGGATTGAGAAGAGTGATCGCATAATCTATCCAGCCCTCTTCATTATCGGCCTCGCATTGAGCGATCCAGTACCCCCCCATCTGTTCATCATAACTGTGGTAGTACTTCTCGCCGGTCTCGGGGTCTGTGTAGTAGCTTCCGGGAACGAAGGGGAAGAGCTCATCGGAGGGAGCTATCTGCACCCCCTCCATATTCTCATCGGCATCCACAACCTCAAGAAGGGAGGGATCGAATTGAAGGTGGACTTCCGCTCCGTACAGATCCTCCACATCGGCTATCTTTATGGCCACCGTGGCGGTTTGACCGATCTCCTGAATGGACAAGGTGGGCGGATCGAGGAACACCCTCGCCCCCTCCTCTTGAGCGGCCGCCCTTCCGAGATCGCCGCCGAAAGGCGCCGCAATAAACCCGAGGAGCAAAGCTACGAGAGGGAGGATAAGAGGCCGAAGCTTATTATCGCCGAACATAAAGGAACCTCCTCCTCGAAGTCGGCGTTTTCCATTATCCCCCTCATCGCAGGAGATGTCAAGTTCGCTGAAAGGCCGGCGCTTGACTTGATCGAGGTTTGCTCCTAATATTGTGGAGGACTTTACCATAAAAAATTTCAAGGAGGGAGGGTATGGATCTCGGCCTTGCGGGGAAGACCGCGATAGTGACCGGAGGCGCTTCGAATATCGGACGCGCCATAGCGATAACCTTCGGGGAGGAGGGAGCGAACGTAGCTATCGTGGACATCGATGAGGAGGGCGCCAACAAGGTCGCTCAGACGATAAGAGAGAAGGGCGCCAAAGCCAAGGCCATAAAGGCGGATGTGACCAAGTACAGCGAAGCCGAGAGGGTGGTCAAGGAGACGCTGGATGAGTTCGGCTCCATCGATATCTTGGTGAACAACGTGGGATGGGATGACTTCACTCCCTTCATGGAGATCCCCGTGGAGAAATACGAGAAATACCTCGATCTCAACCTGCGCCACGTGTTCTACTTCACGAGAGCCGTTCTGCCTCACATGATCGAGAAGCAGAGGGGGGCTATCGTCAACATCGGCTCCGACGCCGGAAGGATCGGGGAGTTCCGCGAGAGCATTTACGCCGCCTGCAAGGGAGGAGTCATCGCCTTCACCAAAGTGATCGCGAGGGAGATGGGAAGGTACAACATCAGAGTTAACTGCGTGTGCCCCGGAGCCACCATCCCCAGCGAGGAGGAGATGGGGAAGGAGAGCATGTTCGCACAGGAATGGTTCAAGAAGTTCCCTCTCGCCACCGAGGAGGGAAGGGAGAGGCTGGCCAAGACGGCCTACCCGCTCCGCCGTCTCGGAAGGGCTCAGGATATCGCCAATATGGTCGTCTTCCTCGCCTCCGATAGGGCGGGCTGGGTTACCGGACAGACGATCAGCGTGAGCGGCGGCTACACGATGATCTGAGATCTCACCCCGCTCCGAACTTCCGGAAGGGGGCAACCTCGAGGTTGCCCCCTTCTCGTTTTCCTTTATACTTCCTTGGGGGAAGGTGATGGCGGATGAGGTTCTGATCTCCCGGGCGATACTCAAAAGCTATATGGAGGAGCTCTCGGATTACCTTGAGGTGGATGCGGCGGTGGTCGGAGCGGGCCCCGCCGGAATGACGGCCGCTTACTTCATCGCCAAAGCTTCGAAAAAGGTCGCCGTGATAGAGCGAAAGCTCTGCGTCGGAGGCGGGATGCCGGGCGGGGGGATGATGTTCAACAAGATCGTCGTGGAGGAGGAGGGCAGGGAGATACTGGAGGAATTCGGCGTAAGGCTTCGAAAATTCGAAGATCTCTACGTGGCCGATGCGATCGAAGCCGCTTCCGCCCTGTGCCTCGGAGCCGTTCGAGCCGGAGCTAAGATCTTCAACCTGCTGAGCGTTGAGGATGTGGTGATGGGAGAGGGCGGGGAGGTGAGAGGGCTTGTCATCAATTGGAGCGCCGCCTCCCTCTCCGGATTGCACGTCGACCCCCTGGCGATGAAATCGAAGGTGGTCGTAGACGCCACAGGGCATGAGAGCGAGATCTGCCGCATCATCACAAGGAAGATGGGGCCGAAGCTCCGCACTCCCTCCGGGGAGGTGAGAGGAGAAGGCCCCATGCGAGCTGAGGAAGGGGAGAGGGCCGTCGTCGAATACACTCAGGAGATCTACCCCGGCCTCATCGTCGCCGGAATGGCCGCGAGCGCCGCCTTCGGCCTTCCCCGCATGGGGCCTATCTTCGGAGGAATGCTCCTCTCGGGAAAGAAGGCGGCGGAGATCGCCCTTCGGCGATTGGAGGGGAGATGCTGAGGACGATAGAGGAGATCAATGAGAAGATAAGGCGGGGAAAAGCCGTTGTGGTCACCGCGGAGGAGGTCGTCGAGATCGCAAGAAGCAAGGGGATAGAGAGGGCCGCTCGGGAGATAGATGTCGTGACGACGGGGAGCTTCGGCCCGATGTGCTCCTCCGGAGCTTTCATCAATCTCAAGCAGCCCCGACCTCGAATGAAGCTCGGAGGGGGGAAAGCTTATCTCAACGGAGTTCCCGCATACACCGGCCTTGCGGCCGCCGACATCTACATCGGAGCGTCCGCCCTTCCGGAAGAAGATCCCCGGAACGCCGTCTATCCGGGAGATTTCAGTTACGGCGGGGGGCATGTGATAGAAGAGCTCGTATCGGGAAGGAAGATAAGGCTCTCCGCCACAGCTTACGGAACCGATTGCTATCCGCGAAAGGAGCTTGAAGCTTGGATAAGCCTCGAGGATGTAAATGAAGCCATTCTCTTCAATCCGAGGAATTGCTCTCAGAATTACAACGTGGCCGTGAACCTCTCGAATCGCACTCTCTACACTTACATGGGGGTTCTCAAGCCCAATT